>JBGSLP010000053.1:0-7267 GCA_041740655.1 Alphaproteobacteria bacterium | reverse complement strand
ACCGCCACGATAAAGACGAACACCGTCCAGCGCCCGCTGGAATAGCCCACGCTTCCGTTACGCGCCGCCGAAAGCGCTGGCTTTAGGCAAATTCGGCGCCGTGTGCTCCTCAACGACCAGCCTGCCGCCGTCTGCGCCAGTCACGATGACGCGCGCGCCAGCATTGAGGTCTGGCCCTGTCACATTCCAGATGACGTCGCCCGCCTTGACCCTGCCGCGCCCCGCCACGATCGGCTCCTCCAACGCGAAAATCTGGCCGACAAGTTGCGCGCCGCGCTGGTTGAGCAGCGGTTTATCCGTGCTGATCTTGGACGAGCTGAACAGACCTCGCCCCAAGACCAGCGAGACAACGGATAAAGCGGAGAAAAGCGCGATCTGCCACGGCCACTCAAGCCCGGTCGTGAATACGGCAACGCCGGTCCCGGCTGCCGCAACGCCGAACCACAGGAGAAATAGCCCCGGCGCGGCGATGTCGAGAAAGAAAAGCAGGGCAGCAAGGATGAGCCACGTCCATCCGCCCCATTCGTTGAGAAGGTCTGCGATCGTCATCAGCCTATCCCCCCGAATTATGATGTGGTCGGCGTAAACCCGCGTTTGGCGGGCTTTGTTTCGCCGTTTGACGAAAGACCTCCAAACGCCTCGCGGGCAATCTCCGCTACGCCGCTCACCGCGCCAATGATGCTCGACATATCGGCCGGAATGATCAGCACCTTCTGGTTCGGCGCGCTAGCGAGCGCTTTCAGCGCTTCCACATAATTGTTGGCGACGAAATAGTTGATCGCCTGCACGTTGCCGCCCGCAATGGCCTCGCTGACCATGCGTGTTGCGGCGGCTTAGGCTTCGGCCGAGCGTTCCCGCGCCTCGGCGTCGCGGAATGCCGCCTCCTTGCGCCCCTCGGCGGCAAGCACCTGAGACTGCTTCAAGCCTTCCGCGCGCAGGATCTGACTCTGGCGGTCGCCCTCCGCCTCAAGCACCGACGCACGCTTCAGTCGCTCCGCCTTCATCTGCTGGGCCATCGAGTCGACGATGTCGCGCGGCGGCGTAATATCGCGAATTTCGATCCGCGTCACCTTCACCCCCCACGGATTGGTCGCCTCGTCAACGACAGTCAGCAGGCGCGCGTTGATCTCGTTGCGGTTGGAGAGCAGCTCGTCCAGGTCCATCGAGCCCATGACCGTGCGGATATTGGTCATGGTGAGGTTGGAGATCGCGCCTTGCAGATTGGTCACCTCATAGGCCGCGCGAGCCGCATCGAGCACCTGAAAATAGACGATGCCGTCGGTCGTCACCATGGCGTTGTCCTTGGTGATGACGGTCTGCTCGGGCACGTCGATGAATTGCTCCATCACGTTCAGCTTGGCGCCGAGCCGGTCTATGAATGGCACGATGATTGTGAGGCCGGGATAGAGCGTGCGCGTGTAGCGACCAAAGCGCTCCACCGTGTAATTCATCCCCTGAGGAACGACGACCGCCGCAGAGATGACGCCATAAATGACCACGACGAGCAGCGCGATGACGAAATATGAGAACCCTTCCATCGACCGCACTCCCCTCATCTCATTCCGATGCGTTTTGTGATGTTAGGCGGATATATAGATGCTTTCTGATGTAAAAGCCTGCTCTAGTTTCGACCTTTTACGATAAATCCTTCGGGGGCGCAGGTTGGCGACACGGGGCCTAAACCCAGCCCTGCAGTTCGCGGCGGATGATGGTGTCGAGCATCTTGATGCTCTCGTCGCTGTCGTTGAGGCACGGGATCACGCCGAACTGCTCGCCGCCGTTTTCGTGGAAGGTCTCGCCCGCCTCAATCGCGATTTCCTCCAGCGTCTCGACGCAGTCGGCCGAGAAGCCGGGGCATATCACGGCGAGGCGCTTCAGGCCCTTTTTCGCAAGTTCCTCTATCGTGGGGTCGGTATAGGGCTGGAGCCATTCGGCGCTGCCGAAGCGCGACTGGAAGGTCAGCATCAGCTTTTCCTTTGGCCAGCCGAGGCGCTCGCGCAGCAGGCGCGTCGTCTTTGCGCAGTGGCAGTGATACGGGTCGCCCTTGTCGAAATATTCCTTCGGTAGCCCGTGGAACGAGGCGATCACCATCTCCGGCTCAAAATCGAGCGCCGCCAGCCCCTTTTGCATGGACTTCGCCAGCGCCTCGATATGCGCCGGATCATCAAAATAAGCGGGAACGGTGCGGATGGCGGGCTGCCAGCGCATCTGCTTTAGCGCGTCAAAGCTTTTATCGAGCGCAGTCGCTGTCGTCGCGGCGGAGTATTGCGGATAAAGCGGGAATATCAGAATGCGCTCGCAGCCCTGTTTTTGCAGCGCCTCAAGCCCGGCCTTGGCAGACGGATTGCCGTATCGCATCGCCCAGTCGAAGATGATGTTTGGATGATTGGCGAAATGCGCCGCGACCTTCTCGGTTTGCGAGCGCGTAATGGTGCGCAGCGGCGACTCGTCCAACTCCTTGTTCCAGATCGAGCGATAAGCCTCGCCGGACGTGAACGGGCGCTTGGAGAGCACGATGAGGTTGAGGATAGGCCACCAGATCAGCGGATTGACCTCGATCACGCGGCGGTCGGAGAGAAACTCCTTCAGATAGCGCCGCATCGACCAGTAATCGGTGTTGTCGGGCGTGCCCAAATTCATCAGAAGCACGCCGATCTTGCCGAACTTTACCTGCGGATGTCCGTCCGGCAGCGTCGACGCCTCGGGCTGAAATCTGATCTTGCTTGGAATTTCGTTCATCGTCGCGCCTTATGCATCCTTTCCCAGACAATACGCATCATGGCGCTGTCTGGTGTTCTTAAAATGTCGATATTTCAGCGCCGCGCGCTCGTCGGCGATTTTTTTTCATGCCGCGCGGCGCTTGCCCTGCGCTTTCATCCGGCTGAAAAGGTCGTGATACATTGCCGTCACCGCCTCCTCGGAATAGGTTGCCTCAAAATGCGCGCGCCCGGCCGTTCCGAGCCGACGGCTTAACGCCCGATCTGATATAAGCCGATTTAGCGCGCGCGCCATATCGGACGGATTGTCATTTGCGACCAAAAGTCCCGTTTCGCCATCGCTGATTAGATGCTCGGGACCGGGCGAGCGGGCCGACACAATAGGCAGCCCGTGCGCCCACGCCTCCAGCACGATGTTGCCGTGCGCTTCGAAGCGGGAAGCGCAGACATAGATATCGGCGGCCTCAAGCAGCGAATGAATGTCGTCGCGCCAGCCGAGAAAGCGCACGCGGTCGAGGAGGTCGAGGCGACCGGCAAGCTCTTTCACCTCTTTCTCGAACGCCCCATCGCCCGCCATCCACAAATAAGCGCCGGGCACCTCCTTCATGGCGTTGACGACAATATCCGGCCCCTTGTCCTGCGCCATCCGGCCCAGCCAGACGATCAGCGGAACCCCATCCGGGGTGTCGAAGCTCGCGCGCACAGCAGGCATTGCGGTAAACGCGGGCACGAAGTTCGGAATGAACGTCACGCGGTCGGCGGGCCACCCTTCATTCTTGATGTAATCGACGATGCCGGGGGTTATTCCGATCAGATGATCGCAATCCTTGAACGCGCTCATTTTGTAGTAATTGCCAAGCCGGGCGACATGCATCCACGGACCGGTCGGACAGGCGCTCGCCGCGCGGCGCATCCATGTGATGGCGAGATCGGCCTCGTGCTCGATGAGAACGCGCTTGAACTTGGCGCGCGTGAAAATGTCGAGCTTGCCGCCGAACCAGACGCTGTCGGTCTTGACGCCAACCTGTTCGAGCCGATCCTGCGCCCAGTGACCGCCGCGCACCAGAACGCGCTGCGGCACGCCTTGGCGGTTTAGCGCGTCGACCAGCCGGATGAAGAACTGCTCCGCGCCCCCTTTTCGCGAACTGCCCAGAGCTTGCACGATACGCATGTCAGGCCGACCCTTCGCTCACCGCCAGTGCTCGCCGATCCATGGCGTCGGGCGCACGTGCTTGTAAACTTTTTTCCACCAGGGCGCCGGATAGCGGCCCTCCAGCGCCTCGTCCGGGTCCGGCTTGCCGGTGAAGGCGACAATCCGGGCATTGTCTGGCAGTTTGGGCGTTGAAACGAAATTTAGCGGCCATGGCGGGAGAAGCGAGTGCTTGAAGCTCACGCACCAGTCGTCCGGCCAGAACGCCATGGGAAGCCCGATCGCGCGCGTGACGTAAGTCTGTGAATTGCCGAATTCCTTGTAGACCACTTCCGGCTCGCGATTGATGCGCTCCAACAGGTGCGTCGCCGAGCCGACCCGGAAGCGATAGGCCGTTGTATTGCCGACGCCGCCGTTCGACGTTGTCCAGTTACGAATCACACAGAATTTGCCGGGTTCGTAGTCGAAAAAATCATCGATGCTTCCGGTCATTACGATGTCGAGGTCGAGATAGAGCGCCTCGCCAGTCACGCCCGGCAGGGTTTCGCCCCAAAGCGCGATCTTGCGCCAGGGTCGCCACTGCAGACGCGTGGGCAGATTGATGTCGGGGAGCGGATGAACTTCGATTTCCGGGTCAATCCCTTGGGATCGATCGGTGAAGCACACCATCCGCGTCGGACGCCGTGTGTTCCGCTTGATCATCGACCATAACCGGTTGGCGTAATCTGATGGGTAGCGTTCTCCCCATTTCATGCAAACGACAGTTTGAGTCATGCTTTGCGCAACCGCGATGTGTAATTGGTCAACTCGTTCAGGTCGCCTGTATAGCCGCACCGACCGCGCCTGTCATGAAAGACTGCGCCTACGAAGCATGAATTACGCCGCTTCGTTAAAATTGCTGTGGCGCTGGGACAGAATGTCGTTGCGTGGGGGCTATCCTATCGTCTGGACAACCGGTACATAGGCGGATGTCGAGACGCCTGTAAAAGTGCCTCCTCCGGTATGACGAGAAGCGCGAGCCGCAGATTGAAGCGCTCAGAAAGTACGTGATGAAAAAACTATTGATCGCCTCTCTTTTCGCCCTGTCAGCAACCACTGTGTTCGCTCATGAGTTCAAGAAGGATGGGCTTTTGATCGGGCATCCATGGGCGAGGCCATCGCTTGGCGAGGTCAAAGTCGGCGCGGCCTATCTCAGCATTTCCAACAATGGACCGAGCGATGACAGGCTCATCGGCGCCAAAGCGACCGTGAGCGAGGCGGTCGAAATTCATGCGCATATCATGAACAGCGATGTCATGCAGATGCGGCGGGTTGATGGCGTGGCCGCTCCATCGGGCGCGACCGTGAAGTTCGAACCGGGCGGTTTGCACGTGATGTTGATCGGGCTGAAGGAGAAGCTCGTGGAGGGCGCGTCGTTTCCGATGACGCTTGTTTTTGAGAAAGCGGGCGAAATCCCTGTCGAGGTGAAGATTGAAAAGCGGGCGGAGCCGACAAGCGGCGGACATCATAATCACTGAGGCGACGGCCCAAGTGTTGCTGCCCGCGATCAATCAGACTTCCGACACCATTAGCAGAAACGGCAGTTCTTCCTGCTTGCCTGCTCGCTCTATAATCAGCGAGCCGATCGCTGTCACCACGCGGCGGTCCTTGTTCTTGAAGGCGGCGTTCACTTCATAGTCGACGTGGCGCGCAAAAACATTCTTGTCGACGTGCTCGAAAAACTGATGAATGACTTCGTCCGAGGTCTCCTTGAATAGGTCGCCGTCGTACTGAAATTCGTAATTTCCCTCGCCGCCTGTCGCTGCGTCCAGCATTTTAGCGTTATATTTTCTCATGAATATACCCTCTAAAATATTGTTTAAGGTTATCTCGGTTTTGTGACGTGCGTATAAACGAAGGCGGCCATCACACTCAGCAGGGTTGCCGTAAGCGGCGCAAACGTCTAAGTTTGCATTCGAAATTCTGCGGCGGCATGCCGTTCTACTGAGGGCGGGGCTCGCGCTGGTGATAAAAACAGTCTTGCGATATGCAAAACCCTACAAGCGCGCTTTGTCAGGCGGCTACAGGTCTCTGCGCGGCGGCATAGCTGACGTATCCCCCGGCTGGGCGCGCAGACGCCTTGGGCGCAGCCTCGATTATTTCGATCTCATCTTCGTCGACCACCACATCTTCCGCTTCATCTACTCGAACAGGCACAAGGTCGCATCCGGCGTTTGGCGAGCGAGCCAGCCCGCCCCTTTTCAGATCCGGAAATTTGCAAAAAAAGGCGTGCGGACTGTTATCAATCTTCGCGGCGAGCGGGATTGCGGCAGCTACCGTCTGGAGGCGAACGCCTGTCGTCGAAACGGCATCAAACTGATCGATTTTCCGATGCGCTCGCGGGGGGTTCCGGACGAGCAGATGCTACGCGAATTGGACGTTCTGCTTCGTGAAGTCGAATATCCTATCTTGTTTCATTGCAAGTCAGGCGCAGACCGGGTTGGTCTGATGAGCGCACTTTACCTGATCCTGCGTGAAAACCGGTCTCCAGAGGAAGCCCTGAAGCAACTGAGCGTTCGATATGGACACTTCAAGCAGGCCGATACTGGCATTCTCGACCACTTCCTCGAAAGCTATATCGCTTACAACAAGGTGACGCCAATCTCGTTTATGGACTGGGTCAACACCGTTTACGACCGTAAGGAGGTGCGCAAAACATTCGCGCCGAAGTCCTGGGCCAATACGGTCGTCAATACAATCCTTGGGCGGGAGTGAGGGCTGGGCTCGGAGCCTCCGCACGAACGAGGGTTTCGGGCGAGATCAGCAGTTGCGACCGGCAGAAGCTTGCGTAGAAGCCATTCTTCTCGATCAGTTCGTCATGTGCGCCCATTTCAACCGCGCCGCCATGATCCATAACACAAATCAGGTCAGCATTCTGAACCGTGGATAAACGGTGGGCGATGACCAGCGTTGTGCGATTTCGACCGAACTCGACAAGCGCCTCCTGCACAAGCCGCTCGGACTCCGCGTCAAGCGCGCTCGTCGCCTCATCGAGCAGTAAAATCGGCGCGTCTTTCAGAATCGCCCGGGCAAGCGCAATACGTTGGCGCTGGCCGCCGCTTACGCGCAAGCCGCGATCGCCAATAATGGTGTCGTAGCCCTCAGGTAGCGCCTGAATGAAGTCGTGCGCTGCTGCCGCCCTCGCCGCCTCGAAAATCTCCTCCTCGGACGCATCGAGCCGCCCCAGCGCAATGTTCGAGCGCACGGTATCGTTGAACAGCGTTATATCCTGGCTCACCATCGACATGGCGCCTCGCAGGCTGGAGAGCGTGACATCCGTGATGTCCTGCCCGTCTATGATGATGCGTCCGCTTTGTGGTTCATACAACCGCGGAACCAAGTTGATTATCGACGATTTTCC
>JBGSLP010000052.1:0-4213 GCA_041740655.1 Alphaproteobacteria bacterium | reverse complement strand
AAGCCGTTGGGCGAGCGCCTGCGTGAACTGCGGCGGCATATGCTGTGCAACCACAACCGGCACGCCCAGGTTCTCCGGCAATTGGCCGATGACCTGCTGTAGAGCCTGCGGGCCGCCGGTGCTGCTCCCGATGATCACAATGCGCGGACTGAGCCGGAAGGGCGTAGGCCTTTGATCGCGAGAGGGCGCCGCAACGGTCGTGGGCGTTCGCGGCGCGACCTTGGCGCTGGCGGCGGCCAGCAGTTTTTCGTGAATGAGTTCAGCGCCCTTGGCCTTCGGGATGAAGTCGACTGCGCCAATGTCGAGCGCATCCAGAGTGATTTTCGCCCCCGCCTCCGTCATGGCGCTCACCATGATGACCGGGATCGAGGTCTGCGCCACCAGAATTCGCAGCGCCTCCAGCCCGTTCATGACCGGCATTTCCACGTCCATAGTGATGACGTCGGGCGCCAGCCGCTTCGCCTTGGCGATGGCCTCCTCGCCATTTTCAGCCGTATCGATGACCTTGAAGCGCGGCGACAGCTCGATGCGCCGGACGAGCGCCTTGCGCATGAACGCAGAGTCGTCGACCACAAGGACGCGGATCGGCTTAAGCATGGGTATGCGCCTTCCAGGATATTTAGCGATGCTGCCGTTTATTCGCAGATCAGACTTGATCGAGGCTGTACGCACGCCGCATGGCCAGGCATCGATCATGATGCCAAACCATGCAGCGCGTGCCTTAGGCGGCGGTTCGCACCGTGCGCAGGAACTCCCGCACCTCGTTGCGCAGCGTTTCGGACTGATGCGACAGGTCGGTTGCGGCGGAGAAAATCTGCGAGGCCGCCGCCCCAGACGCCTGCGACGAGCGCGAAACGTTCTCGATATTGGTCGTCACATCCTTCGTGCCGCGTGAGGCTTCCTGCACATTGCGGGCGATCTCCTTGGTGGCCGAACTCTGCTCCTCGACCGCGCTTGCGATAGCAACCGCGATGGATGACACCTCCTGCGTCGTCCTGGCGATGGAGGCGATGAAGCCCGCCGCGTTTTTGGTCGAGTCCTGGATGCTGGAAATCTGCACCCCGATCTCGGTCGTGGCTTTGGCGGTCTGCTCGGCAAGCGCCTTTACTTCCTGCGCGACGACGGCAAATCCGCGCCCCGCTTCACCTGCCCTTGCAGCCTCGATCGTCGCGTTGAGCGCCAGCATGTTGGTCTGCGCGGCGATCTGGTTGATAACGTCGATAATCGAGCCGATGCGCTCGGCCCCTTCTGCAAGTTCGCGGACGCGGCCGTTCATGTTGTCGGCCTCGACCGCGGCGTCGGTCGCGATTTTCTGTGAGCGATGCACCTGATCGCCGATCTCGCGGATCGAGTACGAAAGCTGCTCGGTCGCCGCCGCCACGGATTGCACATTGGCGGAGGCGGTTCCGGAGGCGTGTGCGCAAATCGCGGACTGCGCTTTGGTTTCCTCGGCCTCCTGCGTCATGGTTTTTGCCGCGTCGGTGAGTTGGGTCGCCCCGCTCGCGACGTTCTGAACGATGCCGCCCACCGCCCGCTCGAAATTCTCAGCGAGGGTGTTGAGTTCGCTTTTGCGGGCGATCTCGGCCTGTCGTTTCTGGTCTTCCTGACTCTGACGCAGACGCTCGGTTTCGATCAGATTTTCCTTGAACACGTTCAGCGCTTCGGCCATCGCGCCGATCTCGTCGCCGCGCCCGACGCCGGGAATTTCGATGTGGCGATCGCCGCTCGCCAGTCTGCGCATCGCGTCCGTGGTGACGATAATCGGGTTGGAAATGCCACGACCGATAAACCAAGAAAGGACAAGGCCCGCGAGGATACCAGCAACCGAAAATGCGATGTTCAGGGTGCTCGCTTGAGCAAGAACCTCTTTCGATCTGTTTTCGATGAGATCGCCCTGCTCTACAGCGCGCTGGCGTATGCTGCGCAAAACCTCGTGCATAGCCTCCGACGCCCGTTCCAACTCACCATGCAGCAATTTCTGGAGGTCCGAGCTGATTTTTATGGATGAAGTCGCGGCGCCTCGGTACGTCTCCGCCATTTGCTGTATATTGCCGACCATCTGACCGATCTCTCGGTTTCCGTCAGCGGTATCCGTAACTGTATTCGTCAGCTTCAGAAATATACCGTAAGAGTCATCGAGGCGCTGTTGCGCGTTATCGTCTTTCTCGCCTCTGGAGATCAGCTTGTTTGCGTTGAGCCTTATCCGCATGATGTGTTCCAGCGCTTCGGCGGCGGTCGCCCGAAGCGCGAAATCTCCGGTTTTATCGATCAAAGCATAAAGATCAGCAAAGGCTGGCCGAAATTTCAGACCTGTGGGGTCTAATGATTTGGCCATCAACGCGAGTTGCTCGCGCTTTAGGGCAAAGGCTGTGTCAATCAATCGAGTATAGGTCGCGAATTTGGTGACGGTCTGACCGATCAGTTCCTGAAACTGAGGGTCGACGGCGGATTTCTTCAGCTTGTCGAAATCATCAGACAATGCGGACTTCAGTTCAGAAGCGGCGGCCGCCTGCTTCTCATCGCCTGTCACCACAAAGTTCCCGACTTTGTCGTGGAAGCTGATGAAATCGACGTTGGCAACTCCAGTATTTCTGCGATAGTCAGCAATGACAAAATACTCCGACATGCTCGCAGTGATTGTATTTAGCGAAAAATAAGACGACAACGCAGTGCCAGCCAAAATCATCACGACGCAAACAAATCCAAGTGTAATTTTGCTGCTTATTTTCCATTGGTTCAGCAAGTTTGCTGTAAACTTTATTTGATTTTGGGGCGTGTTCATTATCTTTGTCCTGTGAAATGCTGATCTTGAGCATCTTCAATGTGATTGAACAAAGTAATGGACTAAAATAATTGATTTGCTCCTTAATCGCAGAGCAAATCTTGGTTAATTTGCTTTATCTATTGCTTGAAACTATCGCCGAGCGTTCGCCCTGTAATGCGCTTGCCAGACGGATAGCCTCGCACAAGCCATCGTCCGTCTAATGCGGTCGCGGCCGTCGATCCGGCGTGCCCTTGTTCACGACTTCCAACTCGCTGCGCCATTCAAGGAGAGTGCATGTCCGCCATCCGGGATATCCAGGCCCGCCTGCCCCAAAATGGCCATGCCGCCGCCGACCGTGGCTCCTCAGAGAAAACCGGTGTGATCGAGCATTACACGGGCGTTGTCGCCAGCCTGTCCGCCGAGGTTTCCGAAACCGTCATCAATATCGGCTGGATCGTGCACGACGTTCATACGGCGGCTGAGTCGGCCAAGGCCATCGCAGCCGCCACGGAAGAATTGACGGCCTCGATCACCATCCTGTCCGACAGCGCGAACGCAAGCGCGCGACAGACTGAAGACACCAGCGGGCGGATCAGGCTTTGCGTCCGGAATGGCTTCGAGGCGCGCGACGCAGTTGGCCTCATCGAAAATCAGGTCACCGACATCGACCGCCGTCTCGGCGTACTCGAAACTGCCGCGACGCGCATTTCCTCCATGGCTGGCGATATCAACGCCATAGCGAGGCGAACGGACCTGCTCGCGCTCAACGCAGCGATCGAGGCCGCACGCGCTGGCGAAAGCGGGCGAGGCTTCGCGATTGTCGCGTCCGAGGTGAAGACGCTGGCCGCCCAGACGCGCAAGGCCACGGAGGAAATCCACGCGCGCGTCGCGACCCTGTCCAGCGAGATCGGCGAAATTCGCGGCGCGGTTGATCGCGGGCAGAACTCGGTCGCCAGCGGACGCAGCATCATCAACGACATGGCCGTGATGGTGGAATCGACCGGCGAGGATCTGGCGGGCATCGCGGGGCGCGCTCAGGATATTGCCGAACTCGCGAGCCAGCAGCGCGCGGCAACGGCGGAAATCGCCCGGCAGGTGGCGGGCATCTCCGCGCTGACCGTCAAGACGGATGGGGAGATCGCCTCCATCGGTAAGCGCCTGCTGAAGGCGGAAGACATGGCGCTTCAGTCCTTTGAGAGCGAGAGCCTTTCCGCCCTCGCGAGCGTCATGCGCCTGCCCGCCGATGCGGCCATGTGGAAACGCAGGCTCGCCGCCATTCTTGTCTGCGCAGAGCCAGCGACGAAAGTGCCGCCAGAACTCGATCTTGCAGCCATCGTCGCAACGACGGGGCAATCTCGGGACCCCGAAATCCGCCGAGCCGTGGAGAAACTCGTCACCCATCGCCAATCGGCGGCGAAGTCCGCCCTCGACATGATCAAGGCGGTGCAA
>JBGSLP010000051.1:0-4631 GCA_041740655.1 Alphaproteobacteria bacterium | reverse complement strand
ACGAATGATGTCCAGAAGGGGAGGATCGCCAGCAACAGCAGTATCGTGCGCCAGTTGCGCGGGGCACGTGCGATCCCGTAAGCGAGCGGATAGCCTATCAGGATGATCAGTACGGTGGATATTGCGGCGATCTGCAGGCTGCTGAGATAAGCTTCGAAATAAAGGCTGTCAGTCAGCATGAACTCGTAGTTCGCCGTGCTGAGCTGGCTGAAAAACTCAGTGATTCCGGCCCAGCCCTGGCTTAAGTCGAGGTAGGGAGAAAACGGCGGTTGTCCGGCAAATGCTGATGACAGCGAAATCCGCAGCACCATAAGAAACGGAATCAGCACGAAGATCAGCAACCACAACGCCGGAAGCCCAATCACGATAAGACGTCCGTTGCGGCTGATGAAATCTCCCAATGGCGTCAATCCTGCAAAACGATGGCCGCGTCTTCGGGAATGTGCAGGCGAACCTTGTCGCCCCAATAGATCGGCGCCTCGACCAGCCGCGAGCGGTTTGGAGCCGTTACGCTCACAACCTGCGACGAGGCCAGCTTCACGCGGTAGATCGACAGGCCGCCAAGATAGCCGATATCCGTCACCTCGCCGGTCAACTCATTGGCGGTCATCGGGGTATCCTGATCGCGCGCCATGCTGATTTTCTCCGGACGCACCGCGATGGCAAGCGGGGAGCCGACCGCGCGGGCCTCGACGCAGTTGACGGTGATGGTTTCGCTTGTGGGCAATCCAAGCGTCATCCGGTTGCCGCTCGATTCCGAAACGGCGCCTTCCAGAATGTTAATCTCGCCAATGAACTTGGCGACGAAGCGCGTGTTCGGCAGTTCGTAAACCTCGGCGGGCGTCGCGATCTGGGCGACCCGGCCGTGATCCATGACCGCAATGCGGTCAGACACGGTCATCGCCTCTTCCTGATCGTGGGTAACAATGATGAAGGTAAGCCCAAGCTGCTCCTGGATCGTCATCAGCTCGAACTGGGTATTCTGCCGCAAATTCTTGTCGAGAGCTGCGAGCGGTTCGTCGAGCAGCAGCACCTTCGGGCGCTTGGCGAGCGCGCGGGCGAGGGCGATGCGCTGCTTCTGTCCGCCCGAAAGCTGATGCAGCCGACGCTTGCCAAAACTTTGAAGCTGCACGAGTTGCAGCACTTCTCCGACGCGCACCGCAATATCCGCGCGATTCATACCGGACCGCCGCAGCCCAAATGCGATGTTGTCCTCCACATTCAGGTGCGGAAACAGCGCATAGGATTGAAACATCATATTGACCGGCCGGTCTTCCGGCTGCATCGCGGTGATGTCCTGACCGTCGAGCAGCACCTGACCCGTCGTCGGTTTTTCAAACCCGGCGAGAGTTCGCAGAAGCGTTGTCTTCCCGCAGCCCGATGGCCCGAGCAGCGCGAAAAACTCTTTCGGGTAAATATGAAAATTGATGTCGTTCAGCGCGGTGACCGGGCCGTAGCTTTTGCATATGCCTTTGAACTCGATCATCGGCTTTATCGTCGGGTCGTTCCACGGCGAGAAGCGCCGCCGGACCGCTCCCACATGCCTCAGCGGAGGGCTGGCTGCGACGCTCGCCGGAACCGTCGGAGACGCACTGCGCTCCGGCGGCTTGTTGTCCTGGGTCAAGACGCTTGGTTCAGCATCCATGGTTGAGGCCATCCCAACGTCGCTGCATTGAACTTACCGGCCCGACTTGATGCGTGTCCACATCCGCGTAACCGTGCGACGCGTTTTGTTGTCGTAAGGCAGGATTGTGAACATCCGCGACTGCGTTTCCTCATCCGGATAGATTGCTGGATTTTTGATGATCTCGTCCGGCAGCAGTTTTTGCGACGGCAGGTTCGGGTTGGCGAAGCTCACAAATGTTGTAATTTTTGCCGCGACGTCAGGACGTAGAAGGAAGTTTAGCAGCGTATGCGCTTCCTCTGGATTCGGAGCATCCTTTGGAATGGCGACGGTGTCGAGCAGGATCGCCGCGCCTTCCTTTGGAATGTAGAAGTTGATGTTCACGCCGTTCTTGGCTTCGATGGCGCGGTTTTTGGCCTGCAGCAAGTCGCCGCTATAGCCGGCCACAACGCACAGGTCGCCGTTGGCGATCGCATCGATGTAATCCGCACCGCTGAATTTCTTGATGGACTTGGAAATGCCCGCCCAAGCTTTCGCTGCGGCGTCGAGATCCTTCTGGTTGGTCGAATTCGGATCGAGCTTCAGATAGTTGAGGGTGGTCGGGATCATCTCTTCCGGCGCATCCAGCACCTGAATGCCGCACTTGGCCAGCTTCTTGGCGTTCTCGGGCTTGAAAAGCAGGTCCCAGCTTAAGGTGTCAGCGGTCTCGCCAAGCGCTTCCTTGACCTTGTCGACGTTATAGGCAAGGCCAACGGTAAAATAGAGGTATGGAATGGAGTATTTCGCGCCCGGATCGAACGACTCGAGGCGTTTCATGATCGGCTCCCAAAGGTTGCCGTAATTTGTTAGCTTGGACTTGTCGAGGGGCTGATAGACGCCAGCCTTGATCTGCCGTTGCAGGAACATGCCGGTCGGCACTGCGAGGTCATATCCGCTTTTGCCGGTGATGATCTTGGCCTCGATCGACTCGTTCGAGTCGGTCACGTCATAAACAACCTTGATTCCGGTTTCCTTGGTGAATTCCTCAAGAACCGCCGGGTCGATGTAGTCGTTCCAGTTCAGGAAGTTGACGACCTTTTCCTGCGAAAATGCGGCTGTGCTCAGCAGCAAGCCCATTCCGAACGCGACAGAACGCAACATTTCCAGTCCCCCTATTATTTGCCCATGCAATTTAACGACTAAAGATAACTCTGGTATTCCAGGTCCGACACCCGGTTTTCAAACTCTCCCAGTTCGACCTTTTTCAGTTTGGCCAGCATGTCCTGATATGACGGCCCGAAATTCTTGCGGACTTTCTCCGATTGACTAAAACCGTTTATCGCCTGCCTCATGCTCGTTGGCAGTTGCTCCCCCTCGTACCCGTAAGCATTGCCGATGACCGGCGGCGGAGGGGCCGCCCCCTGCTCAATGCCGTCGCATATCCCATGCAAAAGTGCGGCCAGAGCAAGGTATGGGTTGGCGTCCGCGCCCGAAATGCGGTGTTCGAGCCGTCGGTTGGAGCGGTCGCCCGCAGGAATTCGCACCGCCACCGACCGGTTATCGTGGCCCCAACTCGGCCAGGTCGGCGCATAGCTGTTAGGCGCGATACGGCGGAAACCGTTGAAGCTGGGCGCGAACATGAGCGCGTAGTCCGGCATGGACGCCAGCGTTCCGGCCACGGCGCGCTCAAGAAGCCGCTCGCCAGTTCCTTCGGGCGCGAATGCATTCTCCCCCGTTTTCGTCGCAAGCGAGACGTGAATGTGCATGCCCGATCCAGCTTGATCGAGCAGCGGCTTTGGCATGAAGGACGCCTTAAACCCGGCTTTGCGCGCGCACTGGATGATGATGCGCTTCAGCAAAACCGCCTCGTCAGCAGCGCGGAGCGCATCCTTCTGATGCTTGAGATTGATCTCGAACTGCCCGGGCGCCGCCTCCGAAAGTATGCTATCGGCCGCCACATTTTGCACGGTTGCCGCCTCGCGCACCGCATGCAGAAACGGCTCGACGGCGTCCAGATCATCCAGCCCATACATATTCTGCGCGACCGGGCCAGACAGGATCGGAGCGACGGGCTGGGGCTGAACGCCAAGCTCCGCCTTCGCTTCGTGGAATAGATAAAACTCAAGTTCGAAAGCCACGACCGGCGTAAACCCAAGCGCGGCAAGGCGCGACAAGGCCTGCGCCGCGAGTTGGCGCGGGTCGAACAGGCAAGGCTCGCCGCCGGTCGACATGGTTAGCAGAACCTGCGCTGTCGCGTTGCTCCATGGCGCGAGCGCGAGACTTCCCGCTATGGGCGAACAGACGCCGTCCACGTCGCCGCAATCCAGATGGAGGCCGGTTTCCGTAACCTCACGGCCCCAGATATCGAGCGCGAAAATGGAGCGGGGCAGGCAGACGAAGCCGGACCAGACCTTTGCCGCAGAACTGACCGGGAGCCACTTGCCCCGCGCAATGCCGTGGGTGTCGTGGAGGATGACTTCGAGCCGCTCGACGCTGCGGTTCCGGACGGAAAACTCTTCCCAGGGCGAGGATGATGAGTGGCTGAACGGGGCCACTATCGACAAATCCGGCTGACCGTCCGCTGGTTTGAGATTCATGCGCGATACTGTGATCACAATAGTGTTGCCGACGAGCTTTTCAATAGTGGAAGCACAAGTCTTGGCTTGTCAATCGCCAACCCAGCCTTCAGGCTCATTTGATCGCATTTTTCGGGAGCGTTCATGACGAAGCTGAATGATCAGGTTTATCGGAATTTGCGTCAGGCGCTGATTTGCGGTCGCTGGACGCCGGGGAGAGCCGTAAGCCTGCGCAGCCTCGCGATTGAGCAGGAGGTGAGCCTGATGCCTATTCGGGATGCAATTTCACGTCTCGTCGCCGAATGCGCTCTTGAAATGAAAGATCGACGCATTTTCGTGCCGGCCATGAGTGAGCAGCGCTTGCTCGATCTCATCCATTTGCGGCTCGCGATCGAGCCCCAACTCGCCGAGCGGGCGACGGCGCACGTGACGCCCGCAAAACTTCAGGAACT
>JBGSLP010000050.1:0-6736 GCA_041740655.1 Alphaproteobacteria bacterium | reverse complement strand
CGGCGCCGCGGCGGCAATATCCGGCTCCATCTCCTCGTCGTTGGTTATTTCCGCCTGTGCGGTGTTGGCGGCTTCCTGAGCGGCCGCAAGCGCCTCGGCGCCGCAAGCGATCTTGACGCTGGGGGCAAACTGGGCGCCAATGTCAGCGCTCGGATCGAGCGTCTGGAAGTAGGATTCGCTGAGTGTGGTAGTGGATGCAGGCTCAGCGTTCGGCCTTGAAATCACCGATGCGCAGTCCTGCCCGGCCCCGACGAGTTTCACCGGCGCGTCGGGCGCGAATTTGAACGCAATATAGTTGACGCGGTCGTAAATGGAGAAAGCGAAATCCGCCTGTTCGCTTGGAGGCAGCGGTTCCGCCAGATCGGATGTAAAATGCAGGACAAGCAGGTCGCCCGACAGCTCCAGCCAGTAGTCGCGCGGAGGCTGCACTTCCAGTTTGCGGTCGCCAACCTTTGGAAACGTGAAATAGTCGAATTCCTGCAGGCTCTGGATGTTGATGTCGGCTAGCGACTGAAGCTCCGCCTTGTCGTATTTTCCGTCGTTGTTGGTGTCGAGACCGTATATGGCGAACGACGAATACATTTCGTCGAAAGTCCACTTCTGCTTGAATCCGGTGATGGATTTATCGGGGCCGTACAGCACGTCCGTTTCCATGGTGACGAACACGTGCGGATGGGCGCGTGCGGGGCTTGACGGCAGCGCCAGCGAATAGAACGCGGCAAATGCAATTGCAAAACGGACGAGACAATTCATTCCATCACCTGGGAGTCTGAAGGGACTTTATTGTGTGAGTGCTACTAGCATATTGCGGCGACTTGGGGGAATAGGCCTGAATGAGAGGCGACTGCGTTCAGACTGATGGCTGGACACTGCATGCAATGATATACTATTGCTCTACAGGCGTCACCAGTATGGCGATTGATACGCTTCAGGAGGTAAAATGTCGTTCAAGTTTTCATTTGTAGGCGCGTTGTGTTTTGCGGCGGTGGCGGCGCTGCCATGCCGGGCCAACGACCTCAATGTGGTTGTCACCATCGCGCCCGTCCATTCGCTTGCCGCCAGCGTGATGGTCGGCGTCGGGGAGCCAAAACTTTTGCTGACCGGGGGCGCGTCGGCCCACACCTATTCCATGAAGCCGTCCGATGCAAAAGCCCTGCAAGGCGCGCAGATTGTCGTTCAGGTGAGCGACGGTTACGAGGTTTTCATGCAGAAAGCCCTGAAAACGTTGCCTAAAAACGCCCGGCTTATCACGCTCGACAAGATAGGCGGCATTATGCTTCTGCCGGTTCGCGAGGGCGGCGATTTTGAAGAGCACGATCACGCGGCGCATGGCGGCCACTCCCACGGTCATAAGCATGGCGGCAAACACGCTCAGGCTGACGACGAGCATGACTCGCATATCTGGTTCGATACCCAGAACGCGGCGGCGATCGTCGATGCTCTCGCGGCCGAGTTTGCCAAAGCGGCCCCGCAGTATTCTGCGACATTCGCCGCCAACGCTGAACGGACCAAGCAGAAACTCACAGCTTTGGACGCGGAAATCGGGCAGATGCTCGAGCCGGTCCGGCAAAAGCCGTTCATCGTTTTTCACGATGTGCTGCAGTATTTCGAAAAACGATATGGCGTCACGGCAGTCGGCGCGGTGACCCTCAGCCCTGAGCGCCAGCCAAGCGCAAAGCGACTGAAAAGCGTGCAAGCAAAGATCGCAACCCTCGGCGCGGTCTGCGTCTTTGCCGAGCCGCAATTCTCCCCGAAGCTAGTGGACACCGTCATAAGCGGAACGAACGCGAAAAAGGGGACGTTGGATGAGATCGGGGTGGGGTTGACGCCCGGGCCAGACCTTTATTTCGAATTCATTCGGTCCAATGCCAAAAATCTGCGCGATTGTCTCATCTGAAATGAAAAGGCCGGAGTTGATTACTCCGGCCTGAATCAAAGCTCGCTTAATATGATCAGACCGTTCTAAATCGCTGCCAGGTGATGATCACCTTGGCCCCGACGCGAGTGCGATCATACAGATCGATCACGTCGTTGTTGTACATACGAACGCAGCCTTTCGATACCGACTCGCCTATCAGCCAGGGGGCATCGGTGCCGTGAATGCGGTAAAGTGTGCTGCCAAGATAAAGCGCGCGAACGCCCATCGGGTTACGCGGATGACCGCCAGGAACGCTGGCTGGAAGTTTTGGATTCTCACGACGCATCTGTGGCGTCGGAGTCCACCCCGGATTGACTTGTTTCTGGCTGACATAGCTGGTGCCGGCCCAACGCGCCTCTGGTTTCGGAACAGCGATTGGGTAGCTAATAGCTTTGCCTCGTCCGGTCATGAAGTAAAGGCGGCGATCGCCAAAGCTGACGATAATCGTGCCGGGCTTGTGTGTCGTCAGAATGGAAGTCATATGACGACCGCTCGGGCCCGGATTGAAGGCGCGCCCCAATTCGTCCCAAAAATCCGCTTTCGCCGTCTGCGGCGCCACCATGGCCGCAAAACCCACCCCAGTTGCGATCATCATCGCGGCGGCGGAAAGTTTCATTTTCATAGTCCCTCCTCGTATCGTCCCAAAAGTTAGAAAAAAGCGATCAGTCTAGCGGATAACGTAAACAGGCGCGCCGATGTGGACTCTCTCGTACAGATCGGTCACGTCGGAGTTCAGCATGCGGATGCATCCGCTGGATGCAGCCCTGCCGATTGAATTGGGGTCGATGGTGCCATGGATGCGATATTCGGACCAGCCGAGATAGATCGCGCGCACGCCGAGCGGATTTTTCGGTCCTGGCGGCATGTAAACAGGCAGATATGGGCTGCGGCGGCGCATCGCAGGAGGCGGCGTCCAGCCTGGATTTTTGCGTTTCGACTGCACAAAAGTGTTGCCGGCCCAGGAAAATCCTTCCTTGCCGATGGCTACCTTGTAGCGGAGCGCCATGCCGTTCCCGAGCGAGTAATAAAGGCGGCGCTCAGAATTGACGATCACAATCGCGCCAAGCGGATATGGCTTTTCCATGGTGACAAGTTCGCGGGCGACAGCGACCTGGGCTGTCATAGCAGTGAGCGCCACGACGGCTGCAGCGGCTATGCCTACACACGCTTTAACGAAACTTGTCGGTCTTCTGAGAGCCATATTTGCCGCCTCACATATTAACATCAGATCATTTCATGATATGACGAAAAGTTCCGTCCATGAACCCGCATTCCGTCGCGAATATCTGGAATGACATACTCTTTTCCCATAAAGCGCTTCGCGGCAAGTGCTTCTCGCAGGTTTGTGATTTGAGACTTTGAGCATGGGCCATTTGTGGAGAAGTTGTGGCAGTGATGTCACAATTGATGCGTGTGTAGGCGGGCGTCTCGCGGCGATTTGCCCTTTTTCGATACAGCCCGCTGGTTTAAGATATGATGCAAGTTACTAATCAGCGATTAAGATCGACAACAAAGGCGCACACCTCTGAAACCCCTCATCGACTTTTCCGCAGCCGAGGCGGCTCGGGCTATTTCCTCGGGCGAAATCAAATCTGTCGAACTCTCAGCCGCACTTCTTGAGCACATCGCGGTGCGTGAGCCAGAGGTGCAGGCTTTCGCGCATCTGAACACAGACGGTGTTATGAAGGACGCGCGCGATGCCGATCTGGCTCGCGAGGAAGGGCGCCCACTCGGGCCGCTGCATGGCGTTCCCGTCGCCCTCAAGGACATCATCGACACTGCGGGCATGCCGACCGAGAATGGATCGCCCTTGTTTGCAGGCCGTAAGCCGACCGCCGATGCGAGCGTCGTGCGCATGCTTCGGCAGGCCGGCGCTATCGTTCTTGGCAAGACTGTCACCGCTGAAATGGCCGTCCTGCACCCTGGCAAGACCCGCAACCCGCACAACCTCGCCCATACGCCCGGCGGCTCGTCGTCAGGATCGGCGGCCGCTGTCGCCGCCAAAATGGCGCCGCTTGCGCTCGGCACGCAGACCAATGGCTCGGTCATTCGTCCGGCCTCGTTCTGCGGCGTTTATGGATTCAAACCCAGCTTCGGTCTCATCTCGCGCCATGGCGTACTGGAGGCAGCGCCATCGCTGGACACGATCGGAGTGTTCGGGCGCTCGGTCGAGGATCTGGCGCTCGCCGCCGATTGCCTCTCCGACCATGACGATCGCGATACCGGCATGTGGCTGCGCAGCCGCGCGGCGATGCAACCGGTCGCCCAGTCCGAGCCGCCTATCGCGCCGCTGTTCGCATTCGTGAAAACACCCGTCTGGGATAAGGCGAGCGAGCAAACCCATGCGGCGTTTCAGGAACTGGCGGACGCTCTCGGCGACCGCTGCACAGAAGTCGAGCTTCCTCGCGAATTTGACGCCGTCGTGAGTTCGTTGCGCATCGTCATGCTCTCCGAGATCGCCAGGAGTTATGGCAGCGTTTATGATCGCGGGGAGAGCGGCATGAGCGCCATCTTGCGAGGCGCCATCGAGGAAGGCCGCAGCTTCAAGGCGGTGGATTATCTGCGCGCGAAGCAAGAACAGACAACGCTTTACGCCGTGCTGGAGGAAATCTTCGACGGTTTCGACGCTATCCTGACGCCGCCCGCCACCGGCGCCGCGCCGCTCGGCATCGAGACGACGGGCGATCCGGTCTTCTGCACGATGTGGAGCTATTTCGGCACGCCGAGCGTCAGCCTGCCGCTGCTTGAAGTCGACGGCATGCCCCTTGGCGTCCAGCTCGTCGGCAAACGCCAGGACGACGGGAGATTGCTGCGAACCGCGTCTTGGCTGGAGCGAAATCTCTAGGCGTTCTTAATTTTTTCTTTAGTTGATCGCAAGGCCTGTCGCACACGTTTAAATTGCCATAACTTTGGCGCTGTTTGAACAGGTGCGGAAGCGGCAATGGAAAAAAGCAAGACCGAGCGCGGCGAGGAGATCAGTTCCGCTCCAGAGGGATTCGTAACGGGTTCCAACGCGCCGCCGAGAGCCGCACGCACTCTTGAGCAATCCATCGGCAACTACATTCGCCAGCAGCGGCGGCGCCTCGACCTGACCGGCGGCGATCTCGCTGGCGCCTCCGGCATCTCCACCAGCATGCTGTCGAAAATCGAGAACGGGCAGATTTCCCCGTCGCTCGCAACGCTTCAGGCGATCGCGGGCGCCCTCAACACGCCGCTGACGGCGTTCTTCGCCAATCACGAGGAACGGCGCGACTGCTCGTTCGTGAAGGCCGGTCAGGGCGTTGCAATCGAACGGCGCGGAACCAAGGCAGGACACCATTACGACCTGCTGGGCCACTCCATCTCTGGCGACGTGGTCATCGAGCCTTACATGATAAATCTCAGCGAGGACGCAGCGCCCTATACCGCATTTCAGCATGAAGGCGTTGAGTTGATCTACATGTTGACAGGTAAGGTTGCTTACAAACACGCCGACAAGACTTATCACCTGGAAGCTGGCGATACCCTGATGTTTGACGCCAATGCTCCGCACGGCCCAGAAGTCTTAACGGAACTTCCGATGACATACCTATCGATCATCGTATACCCGCGTGGCTAGTTTCTCCTCAAGAACATTATTTTCACCCTATTGACAACGCATGGGCCTCAAAGGATGGTCTTGCCAAGGAAGGCGTGGAGGTCGGCGTCATGTGCGGTATTGTAGGGCTGTTTGCGAAGAACGCCGCGCTTGAGCAGGATTTGGGCGCGCACCTCGCGTCCATGCTGGGCGTCATGTGTGACAGGGGGCCGGACTCGGCTGGCTTCGCGGTCTATGGCGCCGGACGCCGGGATTGCATCAAGTTCACCCTTAGGGCGCCTGCCGATTACGATTTCGAAGCGCTGACAAAGGCGGCAAGCGACGCGCTCGCTCAACCCATCGAGGCGCAAGCGCGCGACACCCATGCAGTACTCTTCGTTCCCGCCGCCCTTTCAGTCCGATTTAAGGCTTATCTCAAGGAAGCTGCGCCCGAGGTGATGGTGGTTAGCGCTGGCGAGCGCATGGAGATTTACAAGGAGGTCGGCCTGCCGCCGCACGTCGCAGCGCGCTTCGACCTTGCAGGGATGCAGGGCACGCACGGCATCGGCCACACACGCATGGCGACGGAATCCGCGGTGACGACGAACGGCGCGCACCCCTTCACAACCGGCCCCGACCAATGCCTCGTCCACAACGGCTCGCTGTCGAACCACAACGACGTGCGCCGCAAATTGCAGCGCGAGGGCATGACGTTCGAAACCGATAACGACTCGGAAGTCGCCGCCGCCTATCTCGACTGGCGCATGCGCAAGGGCATGTCGCTGGATAAGGCGCTGGAGGCCAGCCTCGGCGATCTCGACGGATTTTATACATTCGTCGTCGGCACGCGCACCGGCTTCGGCGTGCTGCGCGACCCCATTGCGTGCAAGCCCGCCGTGATGGCGGAGACGGACGATTATGTGGCGTTCGGCTCGGAATATCGCGCGCTGGCCGAGTTGCCGGGCATCGCGGCGGCGCGGGTATGGGAGCCGGAGCCTGCAAAAGTCTATTTCTGGGAGCGCGCCGCATGATCATCGCCGATCCGCGCATTTTCGACCTCGCCGCTGCGCCCCTGCGCGACCTGAATCAGGCGCTGCACGACCTGACGCCGGACACAAATATGCGGCACTGGCGCGTACAGAACCCCGCCGGGCGCCACGCCATCGCCTGCGGGCTGGATGCGCCGATCACGGTGGAGGTGGAGGGCCATGCCGGCTATTACTGCGCCGGCCACAACAAGCACGCCACGGTGATCGTGCACG
>JBGSLP010000049.1:0-1899 GCA_041740655.1 Alphaproteobacteria bacterium | reverse complement strand
TGTTTTTGCTCGGCGGCGCCGCCCTGTCTGTTGGCCTTGTCGTTTTCCAAGACATGCGCAGCGAAAACGCGCTCGCCGCGCTTCGGGAATTGGCCGAGCCATTCGCGCAGGTCATGCGCGACGGCGCACAGCAGCGCATACCCGCGCACGATCTTGTGCCCGGCGATATTGTCCTTTTGGCGGAAGGCGAACGGGTCCCGGCAGACGCGCTACTCCGGGCCGGCGATGTGCTCACCCTGGATGAATCCGCGCTGACTGGAGAGTCTGTCCCGGTCTCAAAGTTCCCAGGCCGGAGCAACCAAAGCGCAAGCGGTGATGAACACGCAGAAGGCGCTGCGGCGATTTTCGCAGGGACTTTGCTCGTCAAAGGCCAGGGCCTCGCGCAGGTAATTGCGACGGGCGCAAACACACGAATCGGCGCAATCGGCGCCGCACTTACCGGGCAAGCGGAACGAACGCCGCTACAAATAACCACGGGCCGATTGGTGGTGCGCCTCAGCTTTATCGCCGTGGCGGTGTGCCTGATGGTTGCGGCGGCTTATGGCTTTCTGCGCGGCGATTGGTTCGCGGGTGGCCTGGCGGGCCTTACGATAGCGATCTCGCTTTTGCCCGAAGAGTTTCCCATGGTGCTGGCGGTATTTCTCGCCATCGGCTCCTGGAGGTTGGGGCGGCATCAAGTCTTGGTGCGGCGCGCCGCCGTCATCGAAACACTAGGCGCGGTCACGATGCTCTGCGTCGACAAGACCGGCACCCTGACCGAGAACCGCATGAAGGTGGACGCCATTTGGTCAAACGGGGCGCTGCTCGATATGAATATGAAGGGGCCCGCCGGCGGTGTCACGACGAGCGCACTCCTCGCTTCAGCGACGCATCCCGTCGACCCGATGGATCGTGCGATCCATATCGCGCTTAACGCACAAGCCGACATCACGCTCGCTGAGAATGGCGGCGAGCCTGTCACGACATTTCCGCTTCGACCTGGCCTCCTGGCGGTCATCCAAGGATGGCGGGCCGGTTCGGGCACGTTGTGGGCGGCCAAGGGTGCGCCGGAAGCGATCCTGAAGCTTTGCGCGCTGCGCCCAGATCAAGAGCGCCCGATCAATGAGGGGCTCGCGGCGATGGCGGCGCGTGGGCTGCGCGTACTGGGCGTGGCTAAACGTGACGAGACCGCCGCTTCAAGCGTAGACCCTAAAGACTTAAAGTTTGAATTTGTGGGCCTGATTGGGTTCGTTGACCCCATCCGCGCTGAGGTTCCCGCCGCCTTGGCGGAGGCGCGCGCCGCCGGCATCGACGTCGCGATAATTACGGGCGATTACCCAGCCACGGCGCTTGAAATTGCACGGCAAGCGGGGCTGAACGTCGATAGCGGCGTCATGACGGGTGACGAAATAGCCGCTGCAACCCCAGAGGAATTGACCAGGCGCATCGCCAAGACCCGGATCTTCGCACGGGTGAAGCCCGAGCAAAAACTGGCGCTGGTTGAGGCGTTCAAAGCCCGCGGCGACATTGTGGCCATGACCGGCGACGGTATCAACGACGCCCCAGCGCTCGAGCGCGCCCATGTCGGCGTCGCGATGGGAAAGCGTGGCACTGACGTGGCCCGGGAAGCCGCAGATCTCGTTCTCCTGGACGACAGCTTCGCGTCCATCGTGGGCGGTGTTCGGCTGGGGCGCCGCATCTTCGCCAATCTGCGCAAGGCCCTGACCTATGTCATGGCGATCCATGTGCCGATCGCCGGGGTCGCCTTGTTGCCCATCGTATTCGGCCTGCCGCCGCTGCTTTTTCCGATGCATGTGGTCATGCTGGAATTGATCATCGACCCGGTCTGTTCGCTCGTTTTCGAGTCCGAGCCCAGCGACAAGAAAGCCATGCTTCGTCCGCCGCGCTCGATTGATGAAC
>JBGSLP010000048.1:0-5780 GCA_041740655.1 Alphaproteobacteria bacterium | reverse complement strand
GTCTCGGAGATGCGGATCTCCACGTCCGGCGCGGCCCGCCCGACGACGCCCAGAACCGCCGAGAAGCCGGTGCCGGCAACGCCAAGCCCGATGAGCAGACCACTGACGATCAGGCCACGCTCATCCGTCGAGGTGGCCATGATGACAAGGCCCAGGATATAGAACGAGGCGCCGACGAGGATTACGCGGATCGAGCCGAACTTGTCCGCAAATGCGCCCGCGAACGGGGCCGCCGCGCCCCATGCGAGGTTAAGCAGCGCGATGGCTAGCGCAACGCTTTCGCGTCCAACGAGCAGGTCGCGGCTGATCGGCGCCACGTAAAGCCCGAAAGTCTGCCGGATGCCCATATTGATGGCGAGGATCGTCGCGCCCGCAATCACCACAACCCAGAACCCGTTTAGCGCGCGCTGCATCCCGTTCACCCGTTGGCATGCCGGTGTGGTCCGGCTTTTGCGACCAGAATGACTGCGGCGCTTCAAATGTCCAAGCGGAAGTGCTCACGGGGCCATGCAAATTTGTTATGGCTTTTCGCACAAAACTGAATACTCGGGAAGGCACGCAGATGGCTGGCAAATGGATCGCGTCGAATATCCTGTTTCCGTACTGGCGGCTGACGCGCGGCATGACGCTGGGCGCGCAGGGCGTCGTGATCGATGCGGCGGGCCGCGTGCTCCTCATCCGCCACGGCTACCGCCCCGGATGGCATTTCCCCGGCGGCGGCGTTGACTGGGGCGAGACCGTGGAGGCGGCGATGCGACGGGAGGCGCTGGAGGAAACCGGCGTTATTGTCGAGGGCGCGCCGGTACTGCATGGCCTGTTCGCCAATTTCCATCCGGCGCCGTCGGATCACATCGCCGTCTTTATCGTCCGCGAGTGGCGCCAGCCCGCCGTGCCGCCGCCCAACAAGGAAATCGCCGAGCAGCGCTTTTTCGACCCCGCCGCGCCGCCGGACGACATTTCCGCAGGAACCCGCCGCCGTCTCGCGGAGATCTTCGAGGACGCGCAACTATCGCCGGTCTGGTGACGAGGCGCTTAGGTTTTCAGCCGATAGCCGGTGCGGAAAATCCACCAGATGGCGGTGAGGCAGAGGGCGAAAAAGCCGAGCGTCATGGCGAGGCTTATGCCGATGTTAACGTCAGCGACGCCGTAGAAGCTCCAGCGGAAGGCGCTGATGAGGTAGACGATGGGGTTGAACAGCGTCACCGTCTGCCATTCGGGCGGCAGCACGCTGATCGAGTAGAACGCGCCGCCGAGGAAAGTCAGCGGCGTGATGACCAGTAGCGGCACGAATTGCAGCTTCTCGAAGCCGTCCGCCCATACGCCGATGATGAACCCGAACAGGCTGAAGGTGATGGCCGTCAGCACCAGAAAGCCGATCATGAACAGCGGATGCTCAATGCGGATCGGCACGAACAGGCTCGCCGTCGCGAGAATGATGACGCCGATGATGATCGATTTAGTGGCGGCCGCGCCGACAAAGCCGAGCACGATTTCCAGCGGCGAGATCGGCGCGGACAGGATTTCGTACATCGTGCCGGTGAATTTCGGGAAGTATATCCCGAACGAGGCGTTGGACACGCTCTCGGTCAGCAGCGTCAGCATGATGAGGCCGGGCACGATAAACGCGCCGTAGCTCACCCCGTCGATCTGGGCAATGCGGGAGCCGATCGCCGCGCCGAATACGACGAAATACAGCGACGTCGAAATCACCGGAGCGGCGACGCTTTGCAGGATCGTGCGGCCCCAGCGCGCCATTTCAAAGGCGTAAATCGCGCGAACAGCTCTGACGTTCATTGTTTATGCCTCACCAGATCGATGAAAATATCCTCGAGCGAGCTTTGCGTGGTGTTGAGATCGCGGAAGCGGATGCCAGCCTCGCTCAAATCCTTCAGGAGCGATGTGATGCCGGTGCGCTCGCCCTGCGTGTCGTATGTGTAAATCAGTTCCCCGCCACCATTTCCGAGCGCTAGCGCATGGCGGCCCAGCACCGGCGGAATCGCATCAAGCGGCTCGTGCAATTCGAGCTTCATCTGCTTCTTGCCGAGTTTGCGCATCAGTTCGGCTTTCTCCTCGACAACGATGATTTCGCCGCCGTTGATGACGCCGATGCGGTCAGCCATCTCCTCGGCCTCCTCGATGTAATGCGTGGTGAGGATGATGGTGACGCCGGACTCGCGCAAACGCCGCACCGTCGCCCACATGTCCTTGCGCAGTTCCACATCGACGCCCGCCGTCGGCTCGTCCAGAAACAGGATTTGCGGCTCATGGGCGAGCGCCTTGGCGATCAGCACGCGCCGTTTCATGCCCCCGGACAGCGTCATAATCTTGCTGTCCTTCTTCTCCCACAGCGACAGACCCCTGAGCACGCTCTCGACATGCGACGGGCTGGACGGTTTGCCGAACAGGCCGCGGCTGAAATTGACGGTGGCCCATACCGTTTCGAACATGTCCGTCGCAAGTTCCTGCGGCACGAGGCCGATCATGGAGCGAGCCGCGCGGTAATCCCTGATGATGTCATGGCCATTGACCGTGACCGTTCCGCCGGTCGGGTTCACGATCCCGCAGATCACGCTGATCAGCGTCGTCTTGCCTGCGCCGTTTGGCCCGAGCAGCGCGAATATCTCCCCCTGCCGGATTTCAAGATTGATGTTCTTGAGCGCGCTCATACCTGATGCATAGGTTTTCGACAGGTTCGAAACGGAGATTATGGGCGTCATGCGTTTTGCCGTTCAGGAGGTTTCGCCGTGTCTGGCTAACGGCACTTGTAGGCCATCGCGTGACGCGCCGCCAAAGTATTTCGCGCCCAGCCCGTCGCCCGAGCCTGCAACGACCTTCCGCCGAGGTTGTATCCATAACCTCTTGTCTTCATTGGGTAAGCTGGCTATGCGTTTCAAAGTCCCGGCGATCGTTATGAGTGTGTGAGGGAGGGCGTCTTGCGGATACCGAATATTTTTAGAGTGCGCGAAAGCGGCAATGTCGAATTCTGGGTGTCCAATCTGGTCATCATGATCTCCACGATTCTCGGCGTTTATCTCGCCGCGCAGGCCGGTTACAAAACCGCCGTGGAATTCGAGGCCGCGCGAAACGAACGCGCTGGTTACTACATGCGCCGGTCGCTTCTCGATGAGGTCAAGGATAACCTCCAGTCCGTCGACGACTGGTCAGCTGAGTTCGAGAAAACGTTGCGGGCGCGGATATCCGCCGACTACTTCCTCCCGACCGATAGCTGGATCACATATTGGGCCGACAAGAACGGTTGCTGCAATCCCGGCAGCGGTAGCCCACAACCTGAAGCGATCCGGATAAGAACCTATATCTGGGAGACGATGAAGGAGCAGTCCACAACCTTCGAAATTCCGTCCGAAACGCTTTCCGCCATTCGCCGCTTCTACGACAACATCGAGGCGAACGGCGAGGAGATTGCGGGCAAGACTTGGAAGTCAGGCCGGGCGGCGAAACGGATTCTGGATGATGTGAAGTCGATGCGCGAGAACGTCATACCCGCGCTCGAGAAAGACATCGCTGAGCTACGGGAGATTCTGAAAAGCAAATCAGTGGCGGTTCGCTAGCGCGCAGCGGAGGTCGCCATCGCGATGCATCTGCGTCCGCCCACGCCTCAATGGCCGCCGGCGGAAATGCGGATCGCCTCGGCAATGTCGCCGACGACGGATTGCACCAGCGTTTCGTCGTCGCCCTCCGCCATGACCCGGATAACCGGCTCCGTACCGGACGGGCGGATGACGAGCCGCCCGCTGTTCCCCAGCCGTTCGCGATTCGTCTCGATCACCGCCTTCACCACTTCATCGTCAAGCGGCTTGCTGCCGTTATACCGCACATTTTTCATGAGCTGCGGCAGGGGCGTAAAGCGTTTGCACACCTCGCTCACCGGCTTTTTGCTCGTGACGACAACGCTGAGGATTTGCAGGGCCGTCACCAACCCGTCGCCCGTCGTCGAGTGGTCCGACAACACCACATGCCCGGATTGCTCGCCGCCGACGTTAAATCCATCGCGGCGCATGCGCTCCACCACATAGCGGTCGCCGACCGGCGTACGGATGAGATTGAGGGCCATGCCGCCAAGATAACGCTCCAGGCCGAAATTCGACATCACGGTCGCGACGACGCCGTTGTTTGTCAGCCTGCCCGCGTTGCGCCAGGTCTCGGCGATCACTGCGAGAATCTGGTCGCCGTCGACGATCGCGCCCTTCTCGTCGGCGATGATGACGCGGTCGGCGTCGCCATCGAGCGCTATGCCAATGTCGGCCCGCATCTCTCGCACCTTGTCGCGCAATGCGGTGGGCGCCGTCGAGCCGCAATCCTTGTTGATGTTGAAGCCGTCCGGATCCGCGCTGAGCGTGATCACCTCCGCGCCCAGTTCCCACAACGCTTCCGGCGCAACGCGATAGGCGGCACCGTTGGCGCAGTCGATAACCACGCGCAGACCGTCGAGGCGGATGGACTTGTCGAGCGTGCGCTTGGCGAACTCGATGTAACGGTCGTTGACGCCGTCGATGCGCTTGGCGCGGCCGATCTTGTCCGGAGCCGCCAGCAGCGCGCTCATGTCGCCCTCGACCCAGCGCTCGATTTCCATCTCGATCTCGTCGGATAGCTTATAACCGTCCGGCCCGAACAGCTTGATGCCGTTATCCTCGTAGGGATTGTGCGAGGCCGAAATCATCACGCCCATATCGGCGCGCAAGGACCGGGTGAGCATGGCGACGGCAGGGGTCGGCGTCGGCCCGAGCTGGAATACGTCCATGCCGACGCTGGTGAATCCGGCCACCATGGCGGACTCGATCACATACCCGGAAAGCCGAGTGTCCTTGCCGATCACCACGCGATGCCGATGCGCGCCTTTCGTGAACATATGCCCTGCCGCCATGCCCACTTTCATCGCCATTTCGGCTGTCATGGGATGCGTGTTGGCCCGGCCGCGAATGCCGTCAGTTCCGAACAATTTGCGTGACATCAATCGATTTCCCTCAGAACGCATTACAAGTCACTGGTCGAGGCATGCCGCCCGTCATGTTGGCAGCGTATAAAGGATGCCGAATTATTAACCAATCGGCCGATTCGCGCCACGCCAAAGCCAATTGGCGGCTTCAACAAATGTTACGGTTCTGGACGTGCATGCATCAGGCGATATCGTGACCACGTGAGGTCGCATGCCACACACGCAGCGCCTGCCGGGTCGCCGATACGTTGTGGACGCGGATGACTTGCACGCCCTGATTGGCCGATAAAGCGGCGGCGGTAACGCTGCCAAAATCGCGTTCCTTCGGATCGGGTTCGTTGGCGAGTTGTCCGGTGACGCCTTTCCGCGAAATGCCGATTAGAATTGGCGCGCCCAATCCGTGGAAGAGGCTCACACCCTCCATGAGCGCGAGATTGTGGTCGAAGGTTTTGCCAAAACCGATGCCCGGATCGACGATGATCGCCTCACGCGCAACGCCAGCCGCCACCGCCGCCTCGATGCGGGCTTCCAGATGATCGTAAACCTCCAGCAGCACGTCGCGATATGACGGGTTTTCTTGCATTGTTTGCGGCGTGCCCTGCGCGTGCATGAGGATGACCGGCGCGCGCAACTCGGCGGCGACTGCAAGGCTTTCGGGGTCGAAACTGAGCGCGGAGACGTCGTTGATGATCGCCGCGCCCGCGCCAACAGCGTCGCGCATGATGGCCGCCTTACGCGTGTCGATCGAGATTGGCGCGGCGATCCCCTTCAACCGCTCCAGCACAGGCATCACGCGGGCGCGCTCATCCCCGACGCTGACAAGCGG
>JBGSLP010000047.1:0-4956 GCA_041740655.1 Alphaproteobacteria bacterium | reverse complement strand
AAGGCCTGATGCTGCCCGCCGGCCTCGGCATCGCGTGCGTCAGCCCGAAGGCGCTCGCCGCGCACAAGACGGCCACGCTGCGCCGCGTTTACTTCGACTTCGCCGACATGATCAAAACCAACGCGACCGGCTATTTCCCCTATACGCCAGCGCTGCCGATGCTCTACGGCCTGCGCGAGGCTCTCGCCATGATTTTCGAGGAGAAACTTGAGCATGTGTTCGAGCGTCACACGGTGTTGGCGTCAGGCGTGCGGGCTGCGGTGAAGGCATGGGGCTTCGAGCTTTGCGCGAAATCTCCGGAATGGCATTCAGATACGGTCAGCGCCATAATGGTGCCGCCGGGCTTCAACGGCGCGGACGTGATAGACATCGCTTTCCGGCGTTATAACCTCGCGCTCGGCGCTGGCCTGTCGCAAATGTCGGGCAAGCTGTTCCGCATCGGCCACCTCGGCGATCTCAACGATTTGATGGTCCTCGGCGCGATTGCTGGCGCGGAAATGGCGATGCGCGATGTCGGCATCGATGTTGTGCTCGGCTCCGGCGTCGGCGCGGCGCAGACGCATTTCCGCTCGACCGTCATGCAGAAGGAAAAAAAGCCGACTGCGCAGGAGCGGTTTGCCGAACTCCATGCCGATGGCGTCATGAACGACTAAACTTAGCTTTTCATTGGCGCTCACTCACAACGGTCATCACCGGCCTTGAGCCGGTGATCCAGATCGTGTTGATTACTGGATGGCCGGGTCAATCCCGGCCATGACGCTGGGGACATCATAAGTCCGCCGCAAAACACCGTAAAAGAGGAAACCCGCCCGTGCAGCACTCCGTCGTTTTTCTCGACCGTTCGACCCTGGACGCAACCGTCCGGCCTTTCAACTTCCCGAGCACATACAAGGAATATGACAAGACGGGCGTTGACGAGGTCGTGGAGCGGTTGGCCGGCGCCAGCATCGCTGTCATCAACAAGGTGCCGATGCGCGAGGCGCAGCTTGCGCAATTGCCGGACCTCAAGCTCATCGCGGTCGCGGCGACGGGCACCGACGTCGTGGACAAAGCCTACTGCAAATCGCGCGGCATCATCGTGTCGAACATCCGCAACTACGCCTTCAACACCGTCCCGGAGCACGTATTTGCTCTCGCTTTCGCCCTGCGCCGCTCCATCACCGCCTATCATGACGATGTGCGCAACGGTAAATGGCAGGAAGCCGAGCAGTTCTGCTTTTTCGGCCACCCCATCCGCGACATGCGCGGCTCGACGCTCGGAATCGTCGGCTACGGCGCGATCGGCAAATCGCTTGCGGCGACCGCAAAGGCGTTCGGCATGAACGTGCTGGCGTTCGACGCCTATCCGCAGGACGGCCTGACCGATCTCGATACGCTGCTGCGCGAGAGCGACATCATCACGCTGCACGTGCCGCTCACGCCCGAAACCAAGAATATGATCGGCGCCGCAGAGCTTCGCAAAATGAAGCGCGACGCCATCCTCATCAACACGGGCCGCGGCGGTCTCGTGGATGAGGCGGCGCTGGCGGATGCGCTCACCAACGGAATCATCGGCGGCGCTGGCTTCGACGTGCTCACCACCGAGCCGCCGAAGGAGGGCAATATCCTGCTCGATCTGCGCTTGCCTAACCTGATCATCACTCCGCATGTCGCATGGGCGAGCAAGGAAGCGATGCAGATTTTGGCCGATCAACTCGTCGATAACATCGAGGCGTTTGCCGCGGGTGCGCCGAAAAACGTCGTCGAGGCTTAATCACCTGCACGTCTGCAAGGCTGAGCTGAAGCAATCCATTTTCGTCAGTGGATTGCTTCGCTTGCGCTCGCAATGACAGGTGTATTTGTCAGCCGCTAGAACAACTCCGCCTCTTTGAAGCTCAGATATCCAGCCCCGTCGCGACCGATAATGATGTGGTCGTGCACGACTATTCCGACTTTCTCTGCGGCTTCTGCGATAAGCTTGGTCATCTCGATATCCGCCCTCGATGGCGTCGGGTCGCCGGACGGGTGGTTGTGCGCCAGAACCATCGCGGTGGCGGATAACTCCAGCGCCCGCTTGATGACCTCCCGCACATAAACCGGCGTATGGTCCACGGTGCCGCGCTGATGCACCTCATCCGCGATGACCTTGTTGCGCTTGTCGAGATACAGCACGCGAAACTGCTCGCGGGTCTCGAAAGCCATCGAGGCGCGGAAGTATTCGAGCACCTGACTCCACGAACTCAGCACCTCGCGCTGCATGACGGAGCCCTTGGCGAGCCGCAGCGCTGCCGCCTGAACGAGCTTCAGGTCTGTGATGATCGCCTCGCCGACGCCCTCCATTTCCGCCAGCCGCTCCGGCGTCGCGCTGATCGCCTCGGCGAACGAGCCGAATTTCTGGATGAGCGCCTTGGCAAGCGGTTTGGTGTCGCGCCGGGGGATGCAGCGGAAAAGCAGCATCTCCATGATTTCGTAGTCCGGCATGGCGTCCGCGCCGCCGCTGCGAAAACGCTCACGCAGGCGTTCGCGGTGACCCCAGTAATGCGGCGTCGGGCGCGTCGGTTCGGGAGGCTTTACTGTTGATTTACGCTCAAGTTGCACAAGTTCAAATAACGCACTCTCTTCAAAACCTTGCGGCATGGCAACGCCTGTACAAACAACACTAAACTATAAGTTAAGCCGCTCAATATGGAGTAGCGTTGTCAGGACAACATAGATGTAATGCATTTTCAAGGAATTAAATAAACAGTTTATCCACTGTGGCGCCTATGCGTCGGCGGAGTATTCCGGCTTGTGCCAGCCTTTGGGGGAAAAGGTGAATATCTCGTAGCCAGTCGATGTGACGCCGACGCTATGCTCGAACTGCGCGGAAAGCGATTTATCACGCGTGACGGCGGTCCAGCCGTCCGACAGCAGTTTCACCGGCGCCTTGCCGAGATTGATCATCGGTTCGACGGTGAAAATCATGCCGGGCGCGAGCCGCAAACCCTCCTCCGGCTCGCCGTAATGCAGGATGTTCGGCTTGTCGTGAAAGACCTGCCCGAGCCCGTGCCCGCAGAAATCGCGCACCACAGAACAACGCTCGCCCTCCGCATAAACCTGAATGGCGGCGCCGATATCGCCGGTGGTGGCGCCCGGCCGCACCTCCGCGATGCCGATCATCATGGCCTCGTGCGTGACCTCGATCAGCCGCTCCGCTTTGCGCGAAATCTTGCCGACCGGATACATGCGGCTCGTGTCGCCATGCCAGCCTTCGACGATCAGCGTCACGTCGATGTTGATGATATCGCCCTCACGCAGCGCGCGGGGACCGGGGATGCCATGGCAGACCACATGATTGACGGACGTGCAGGTTGCGCGCGTATAGCCGCGATAGTTTAGCGGAGCGGGCAGGGCGTTATGGTCGAGCGCGAAGCCAAGGAGAATGTCGTCCAGCCGCTCGGTCGTGACGCCCGGCTTCACATGCTCGGTGATCATGTCGAGGGCGGTCGCGGCCAGTTGCCCGGCGCGGCGCATGCCAGCGAATGCCTCCGGCCCGTAAATCTTGACCTTCGTATCCATATCCCGCCCGGGGCGGCCATCATAATATGTCATTCGCGCATCTCAGACTTTTTCATCGCAAAGTGTGCGGTATCGGAATTTTGCGGTCAATCGCAATTCCCTCTTCGGTCACGCTGCAGGCGTAACATAGCGCCTCGACGCCGGAGCGCAAGGCGAGGTCGAAGGCGGCGGCGTAGCCCGGGTCTATATCGGCGGCAGGACGAAAGCGCTCCGCATCGCCGCGCTGCACACAGTAAACCATGACGGCGCGATGACCGGCAGCGACCATGGCGGCGAGTTCACGTAAGTGCTTGGCGCCGCGCGCCGTGACGCAATCGGGGAATTCCGCAAGCCCGGCCTCGCGCACGAGATGCACGTTCTTCACCTCGACATAACAATCCGGCCACCCCGCGCTGGTCAGCAGCATGTCGATGCGGCTCGCCTCGCCGCCGTAACGCACCTCGCGGCGCAAGACTTCGTAGCCTTGCAGTTCGGCGATGACGCCGCTGCGGATGGCCTCCTCCACCAGCGCGTTTGGCCGCATCGTGTTGACGCCCGTGAGCGCAGCCCGCCCGTCCAGCATGGCCTCGACCACCTCCAGCGTATGCGGCAACTTGCGCGACTTCGCCGCCGACACGGAGAGCCAGACGCGCAGGCCCGGCGTATTTAGTCCCATCATCGCGCCCGGGTTCGGACAATGCGCGGTGATGGTGTCGCCGCTCTCCAGCCGCACGTCGGCGAGAAAGCGCTTGTATCGCTGCACGAGCGTGCCTTGTATAAGCGGCGTGGAAAATTTCATCGCAATATCGGGCGCGTTTGGAAGAAAAGCATGACGTCAATCAAGGTAAGCTTTGAGTTCGGCCTGCTCATAAGAAAGCGGGCGTTGCTCGAGCGTGATGTCAGCCTCTCGCAAGTTTTACAAGCCCTCGAAACCGACAACCCGTTAGATGAGAATGACAACCTCTTATCCTTTGGCCCTTCCTTTGGTCGAGAAGCTTTGGATATGTTCGCAGATCGGTTGCGTAAGTTGGGGTTGGTTTATTTCGACGATTTTGTTGATCTTGATGGATATTTTCCGGATTGGTTTCAATTGAATTGTGAATATAAGGCATCGGGTTGATATGGACCGCATCAAACAGGAAAACGCTGGCGTTGTCACCGCTGCGCTGCTCGTCATCGGCGATGAAATCCTGTCGGGGCGCACGAAGGATGTGAATATCGGCGCCGTTGCCGATCATTGCACGGCCATCGGCATCCGGCTGATGGAGGTGCGCGTTGCGCCCGATATGCCCGAGCGCATCATCGCCGCCGTCAACGCACTGCGCGCCGACTACGATTATCTGTTCACCACCGGCGGCATCGGGCCGACGCATGACGATATCACGGCGGATTGCGTGGCGGCGGCGTTCGGCGTGGGTATCGACGTGCACGCGGACGCGG
>JBGSLP010000046.1:0-12596 GCA_041740655.1 Alphaproteobacteria bacterium | reverse complement strand
GACGCGCTGCGACGGCTGTTCCTGCCGCGCCTTGTGACCTGGGATGCGGACGCGAATCCGCCGGCCGCAAAACGCCTCATAGCGCGCCAATCCGATATGACCGGCGACAGTCTCGCGCCACTGATTGAAGCTTTGGTGCGCGAGCGCCTCCTCACGCGGTCCGCTGACGCCCAGGGCCATGTCACCCTTGAGGTCGCCCACGAGGCGCTGCTGCGTCAGGCGCCGCTCGCCGGTTTCATCGAGGAAGACCGCGAGTTCCTCACGTGGCGCGACCGCACGGCCAAGACTCGCGCCGCCTACGAGGTAAACGAGCGCGGCCTTTTGATCGGGCGCGAACTCGACATCGCGAGGGGCCAGCTTGAGAGCCGCCACAGCCGGGACATCGAGGCGCGCGACCGCGCGTTTATCGAACAAAGCCTTACCGCCGATCAGGCCGCCCGCGATGCCGAAACGGAGCGAGAGCGCGTTCGGCAGGAAAAGGAACTAACGCTCGCTCACGAGCGGGAGCAAGCCGCCCGCGACATAGCTGAAGCCGCGAAACGCAGTGAAGACGCCGCCAAACAGGTTGCCGCCGCCGCACGCAAGACCACCCGTCGCACAACGCTTGGACTCATAGCGGCCACCGTTGGCGCCGTCGTCGCGGTGTGGTTTTATGTGCAAACCAAACAGCAGCGAGATCAGCTAGTTGGAGCTAACGCGCGGCTATCCCAGCAGATAACTCTGTCAGTAGCCCCGACAGGTGACCGCCGACTAGATATCCCCTCTTCGTGGTACCAACTCGCCAACACACATGCGACATCGATTGTCACGATCAACCATAAAGGGCCAGGGCCGTACAGGAGTTTGTAATGGCTTTCTGATCGATGGAGGTGACCTTCTTGAACGTTGGCAAGGTGAGGTATTGTTACTCACTGCAACATTTTGCCTGCCCTCTCTAGTTGATCTGGAGATCAGCTTCCCGGCTATTCCTGGCTATAAAAGTGAAGCTGTTGAGTTGCTGTGGCAATCTGGCAAAGATCTGTTGTATGTCAACGAGTCTTACGATCCTTTCATAGCAATTGTGCGCGTAAAAAAACTTCCGAGTCGAGCAACAACTATTCCCCTTACAAACCTTGATCGCGAGTGGATAGATTGGCCCATTCTTGAGTTATCGAACAAAAAACTCAAGGTTAAGGATACATCTACAGTCAAAAAACCTCCGTTAGTGGTTGGCATCGGAGGCCACTTAGGAACCAATTTGGGTTTGTTTGTCAGTAAAGCGTTCGGACGCATTGATATAAATCAAACAACCGCACGTATTTTTTATACTGATGCGTCGGCTAACGGGTCCGCGGGAGCTCCTATTTTTGACATAAATAGCGCTACGGTCATTGGCGTAGAACTGTCAAGCTCACCGGGTATTGCCGCAGATGGTAATGCATCCGACGAATTAACGTTTGTTGGGGCCGTTCCTATAAGTCACGTTCGCTTTGTCGTACGAAAGCAACTAGGTACAAACCGCTAACGACTAAGAAATTCTTCCTGCCAGCCGAAGTTCGCGACGTGCTACGACCCGGAAAAGTGGCTCTTCCACAACGGCCGTGACGCCCTGCGAAACGTGGGGAAGCGGCCGTCGCTCGCACGCTAGCAGCGTAGGGCAACACGCAGAACTCACCCCGCAAGACGGCGCAGCGGTTAAGAGCGAGCTGAAGCCCGCAATTTATCTGTCGTTACCAGAGTAAAAGCGTGAGCTACAAGCTGTGGCCACACCACCTTGATGTTCGGCGAAAAAGCAGAATTTCCTTTGGACGCCCAACAGTATTTCGATGCGGAGCTGACCGACCAAAGCCGAAACGATCTGGGGGCGGTAAAGCACGTTTGAGATATGAGCATTCGTTGGCTCAGACTATGCGGTCTCTCGCTATCACATAGCCCTAAGAGTTGCGGCGAACCCCTATGAAAATCCGCAGTTTTTTGTCTCAGCGGCAGAGACTCGGCGTTAGTCGAGACTGCGTGGTGGGCCCGGTAGGACTCGAACCTACAACCAGACGGTTATGAGCCGTCGGCTCTAACCATTGAGCTACAGGCCCGATCTAAAGCGCGATGTCGCAATTCATACCGTTTAAAGCGCCCCGGTTCAAGTAACGATCAGGGCTGGCGAACAGACGCGCAGCGTGCAAATCTGCTTTCGGCACGTTCATGGCCAGTAAGTCTGGCGGGAGGTATTCGTGAGTTTGATTTACCGCGCGATTTTAGTGATCGGCGTGTTGTTCATCGTTACAGCGCAGGAGCAGGCCATGGCGCAGATCGAGCCCAAATTGCGGACCATCAGGCTGGATGCGACCGGCAGCGTCAAGGCGAAGCCCGACATCGCGCACATCACGCTTGGCGTCAGCGCCGAGGCGGAAACGGCGCGCGGGGCCCTCGATCAGAACAGCGCCGCGATGGCGAAGGTCATCGACGCGCTGAAGCAATCCGGGCTGGCTGGCGCCGACATGCAGACAATCGATTTCTCCGTGCGGCCCCGCATAGAGGCCTCGAAGCCCGAGGGAAAAAAGAACGTCATCACTGGCTACACCGTCGTCAACATGCTGCGGATAACGGTGCGCGATATGACGAAGCTGGGCGAAATCCTGGACAAGGCCGTCTCTCTCGGATCGAACGAAATCGGCGGCATCCAGTTCGACATCGCGCAGCCCGCAGCGCTCATGGACGACGCTCGTCGGCAAGCGATGGCTCTGGCGACGCGGAAAGCCGAGCTTTACGCTCAGGCGGCCGGCGCAAAGCTGGTCAGGGTAATCTCGATAGACGAGCAAAGCGCCGCTCCGTGGCGTCCGCAGAATATGAGCGTTCGCGCGAGCGCGCGCGCCATGGAGGCGCCGATCGAGCAGGGCGAGGCGGAGTTGCAGGTCAGCATCTCCGTCACGTGGGAGCTGGGAGACGCGCCCAAACCGTAAGCCGCCGTTAAGCATGACGCGGCGTTGCGTTTTAGACCCGGCGTGCAATAATGCCGCAGCGCGGCGGTCAGGTCGCGCCTAAGGTGTTTTTGCGTCGATGCTAGATGGCTGGGTGATCATAACCGCCGCCCTCGCTTATGTGGGGTTTCTGTTCGCCGTCGCGTATTACGGTGACATCCGGACGCGTTCCACCCGTTCGTCGAGGGGGCGCAATAATATTTATGCGCTCTCGCTTGCCGTCTACTGCACGTCCTGGACATTCTTCGGCAGCGTCGGCTCGTCGGCGGCGACCGGCCTGAACTTTCTGGCGGTCTATCTCGGCCCGATCATCATGTTCACGATCGGGCTACCATTAATTCGGCGCATCGTGCGCCTCAGCAAAGCGCAGAACATCACCTCGATCGCAGATTTCATCGCAGCGCGTTACGGCAAGAACCCGGCCGTTGCGGCGGTGGTGACGATCATCGCGGTGGCGGGCGTGGTGCCATACATCGCGTTGCAACTGAAGGCCGTGTCATTATCGGTTACGACGCTGCTCCAGCCGGTTGGCGCGTCGACGGCGGTCGAGTTGTCCAGCCTGCCGATTGGGGACGTCGGGCTGATTATCGCGCTTCTCATGGCTGCGTTCGCGATTCTGTTCGGCACGCGCCACATTGATGCGACGGAGCATCAGGACGGGATGATGCTCGCCGTAGCGACGGAGTCCGCGGTGAAAATCGCCGCGTTCCTCGCGGTCGGCATTTTCATCACCTACTACATGTTTGACGGCATCGGCTCGTTATCGAAGATTCTCTCCGAGCGCCCGGACCTGTCAAATCTCTTTGGAAGCGTGCAAGGCGGCACGCTGCTCACCGTTACGTTCCTCAGCGCAGTTTGCATCATTCTCCTGCCGCGCCAGTTTCACGTGGCGATTGTCGAGAATAACTCGCCTCGCGAGTTGACGCGCGCCTCGTGGCTTTTCCCGCTCTATCTGATCGCGATCAATCTGTTCGTGGTGCCGATTGCCGCTGCGGGGTTGCTTACTTTCGGCGGCGTGAAGGACGCGGATATGTTCCTGCTCTCGTTACCGATGGCGGCGGGGGCGGAAACGATCACCCTGATCGCTTTTCTGGGTGGGCTTTCGGCGGCCACCGCAATGGTCATTGTCGACAGCGTGGCGTTGTCCATCATGGTTTGCAACGACCTTGTCATGCCGATCATGCTGCGGCGCTGGCGTTCTCCGCTGGTCGACCGCCAGGATATGGGCGCGGTCCTGCTCAACGTCCGGCGGCTGGCGATTATCGTCATTCTCCTGCTAGCTTACGTGTTTTATCGAGTCATTGGCAATTCGGAAGCGCTGGCGTCGATCGGACTGCTGTCGTTCGTCGCCATCGCACAATTCGCCCCGGCGTTTTTCGGCGGTCTGGTCTGGCGCCGCGCGACTGCTCGCGGCGCAATCGCCGGGATTGTCGCCGGGTTCACGGTCTGGATTTACACCCTGCTGCTGCCGTTCATCGTCAAGGCCGGTTACATATCGCCCGATATACTCGTCGATGGCCCCTTCGGCATCTCCCTGTTGCGCCCGCAAAGGCTGTTCTTTATGGATTTCGAGCCGCTCACCCACGGCGTGGTGTGGAGCATGCTCATCAACATCGTCGCGTTCATCTCAGTGTCGCTGATGCGCAGCCCTGAACCGATCGAGCGCTTGCAGGCGAACGTTTTTATTGACGATTCCACGCCGCGCGGCGTTGCGCCCAGCTTCCGGGCATGGCGCACGTCGGTGACTGTCGACGACCTGCGCAAAACCGTCGCCCGCTATCTCGGCGACGAGAGAACCGACCGATCATACCGCGAATACGCCGCCAACCGTGATATGGAGCTCAATCCGCAGGCGGAGGCGGATGCGCATCTCGTGCGCTTTACCGAAAATCTGCTGGCAAGCGCGATTGGCGCAGCGTCTTCGCGGCTTGTGATGTCGCTGACCCTCCGGCGGCGGAATGTAGGCATGACCTCGGCCCTGAAACTGCTCGATGACGCGACCGAGGCGATACAGTTCAACCGCGACCTGTTGGAATCGGCGTTGGATCAGGTGCGCCAAGGCATCGCCGTGTTCGATCAGGATGCGCGGCTGATCTGCTGGAACCGGCAATTCCGCGAAACGCTTTCACTCCCTGTTGAACTCGTCCGATATGGCGCTCCGCTCGATCAGATCGTCCGCAATATGGCGGCCCGGCAGCAGAAAGACCCCGGCAGCATTGAGGATCTCGTCACCGACCGCATCCGCAAATACATCGTGACGATGGAGACGTTTCAGGAACGGTTGCCGGGGCTGAACAGGGTGATCGAAGTCCGCACCAACATCATGCCACAGGGCGGGTTCGTGACGACCTATACCGATATCACGGAAAGGGTCGCCGCCGCCGACGCTCTCGCCAAAGCCAACGAGATGCTGGAGAAGCGGGTCGAGCAGCGAACCGCGCAGTTGACAGAGGTGAACCGCGCGCTCGGCGATGCGAAGGCGAAAGCCGATCGCGCCAATCTGGACAAAACCCGCTTTCTCGCGGCTGCCAGCCATGATCTGCTGCAACCGCTCAATGCAGCGCGGCTCTACACATCGAGTCTTGTCGAAAACCAGCCGGATGGCGAAACCGGGCGGCTATCCAGCAACATCGATGCGTCGCTGGAATCGGTCGAGGAAATCCTGAACGCGCTCCTCGACATTTCGAGGCTGGATTCAGGGATCATGAAGCCGGAAATCACCGTGTTCCCGATCGATCATATTCTCCAGCAGATGAAACTCGAATTCGAGCCGATGGCGGCGAAGCGGGGGCTTCGATACACCGTGATGCCGTCCGGGCGCCATGTGCGCTCCGACCGGAAACTGCTTCGGCGGTTGCTGCAAAATCTCGTCTCGAATGCGATCAAATATACCGACGCCGGGTCGGTCACGCTCGGTTGCCGCATGCGTGGCGCCAAACTTCGCATTGAGGTGCATGACACCGGCCCCGGCATTCCGCGACAAAAACAGGCGCTGATTTTTCAGGAATTCCAGCGGCTCAACACCTATCCAAACTCCGTGCGCGGTTTGGGGCTGGGGCTGTCAATTGTCGAGCGTATCGGCAAGCTCCTCGATCACCCTATCGACCTCTCATCGCGGCCAGGCGTCGGATCGTCCTTCGCTGTGACGCTGCCGCTCGCGACTGCGCGCCAGTGGTCGCAGACGCGTTCCGCGCCGATACAGATGAGCGCGGCCGACCTCACCGGTTGTAGCGCGCTATGCATCGATAACGAGCCCGCGATCCTTGACGGGATGGCAACCTTGCTCGGCAACTGGCGCTGCGTGGTTCTGAGGGCGACGGACGGTGCGGGCGCCGTCGCCCAGATGTCGGATACGGGGATCACGCCGGAGGTCATCCTCGCCGATTATCATCTCGCCGAGGGCACCGGCATAGACGCCATCAATCTTATCCGCGCTCGCGCCGGGTGGCCAATTCCCGCCGTGATCATTACCGCCGACCACTCGCGTGAGGTGCAAAATACAGTGCGCGGCGCCGGGTTTTACATGCTCCGCAAGCCTGTCAAGCCCGCCATGCTTCGGGCTTTGATCTCGCAGATTCGCACGCGCAGGGCTGCGGCGGAATAGCGCATTCCTTCCTTCAGGGTTCGTTCATCTGAAAAGGAACAAGGCTTGCTGCAACGCGTTGAATCGCGCACAACAGGTCGTCACTGGAGAGAGCTATGGGCAGATCAACCGTCATCGAAATTGCAGTCAAACAGGCGCTTGTGTTTGCACCTTCGCAGGCAAGCCAGACTGCTGGAGCAGCAACTCCGAAAAGCGCGCGTTAAAGCGCGTCGAAGTTTTCAATTTTATTGACCGCGATAACAGCTTGCGTACGGCTATCGACTTCCAGTTTGTTCAAGATAGCCGAAACATGCGCTTTTACCGTCGCCTCAGAGACGCCAAGCTGGAACGCGATCTGTTTATTCAATAGCCCCTCGCCTAGCATCATCAGAACACGCATTTGCTGCGGGGTCAGACTTGCAAGTTTGGCCGAAAAATCGCGCACGGTGCCGTTAATTTCAGCGCCCTGATCCATGCCGGGCGGCGCCCACACATCGCCATCCAGAACGGCCTGCACAGCTTCCCGTATTCCGTTCACATCGAGAGATTTCGGGATGAAGCCCGACGCGCCATATTCCATGCAGCGGCGTATCACCACCGGGCTTTCATTTCCTGATACGACCAATACTGGAATTTCTGGAGATCGCGCGCGCAGATAAAGCAGACCGGAAAACCCACGCACGCCCGGCATTGTCAAATCCAGCAAAACCAGATCGACCGCCGCGCCGCCTGAATCCATCATTGTCGTCAGGTCTTCGAGCGAGCCGCCTTCGCTGATGCGCACATTTTCGAAATGTTTTTGCAGGGTAAGTTTGAGCGCGTCGCGAAATAGCGGATGGTCGTCCACAATGACGAAGTGATGCGTACTCATAATACCCGCTCGCGGCAAATCCGGCGTTGACTGGATGCCGTTGCTGCACATCGTGGTGACTGTCATGGCATGAGGCTCATCGTCAGCTCGTCCTCGCACTGGCGGCAATTGGCCGTCAAATCGAACCAGCCTTATACGGCCAACATTTAGCCTATATTCACCCCTTAGTTTTCAATAAGCAACCGGGAATATGCAAAAGCGGTGGCAAAGGAGCGAGTATGATAATCGATGATGAACAAAGACGGTTGCATTCACGTCATTCGCTGCGGACTATGGTTGCAGGATTAGTCGGCATTATTGCGATTGCGATCACTGCGCCAATCTGGGCCGTTTCACTGCCCTCGTTATTTTTTCTTCGATTTGACGCGGGATTCTTTGTTATTGCTCACGGAATCATAGTTTCATTTTTCGTAATGGTTTACTGGTTTATCGCCGATAAGGAAAAAACCGACCGGATGTTCAACATCTCGACGCACACGTAGAATGCCTGGACGCCGTCGGATTTTTGCAACATGACGGTTTTTATTATGCACATGATCTGCATCACATGATTTGTAAGATCCGACGAATGAACAGGCTGCTGATCCGCGATGTCGATTAATACAATTTACCCTGTCGTAAATCCGCGGCTTGGCGCGAGCTTCGCGATCTTCACCAGCGCGTTTGCATGTCTGGTCATCATGCTCGTCATTCTGGAGCAACTCGGGCTTTCGCGGGAAGCGATTGGCCAGATTATCATCGTCGTGCCCATCGTCTTTTACCTCTCCATCGGCGTGCTGGCCCGCACCGTGGCCGTCGACGATTTTTTCATCTCCGGGCAGCGCGTGCCGGCGCTTTACAACGGGCTGTCGCTTTCCGCCAACGCGATCGGCGCGACGACGATCCTCAGCCTGACAGGCGCGCTTTTTTTCATCGGCGTCGACGCGCTGGCTATCGGAGCGGGAATTTGCGGCGGACTGGCGCTGATTGCGATCGTGTTCAGTTCGCATTTGCGCAAGGCCGGGGCGTTCACTCTCCCCGGTTTCATGGGCCTGCGGTTTAGTAGCCGCATCGTCCGATTTGCCGCGGCGGTTTTGCTCGCGCCCGCCTGCCTGTTGCTCCTGATTGCAGAAATCAAGCTTGGCGCTATAGCGGCTTCGTTTTTCTTTCCGCGCGTACCGCAGGAAGCGCTCATGGCGATTGGCGCGGCGCTCGCCGCTGCGACGGTTCTGCTGGGCGGCATGCGCTCCCTCACATGGACGCAGTGTGCGCAGACAATCGTCGTGCTGCTCGGAGTGGGCATTCCGGTCGTCACCGTGTCGATCATGCTTACGAACCTGCCGCTGCCGCAGTTGACATACGGCTTCATTCTGCAGGCCGTATCCGAGCTGGAGGTCGCGAAAAGTCTTGTCGCCTCCGGCCTACAGCCCGTCTCCCTGTCGGAGGCTTTGCCTGGCGACGGCTTCGAGGCGCTGACCAAGCCGTTCGTCAAACTTTTCACCTCTTTCTCGATGGTGGATTTTATCCTGCTGTCTTTGTGCGTCATGCTCGGAGGCGCCGTGCTGCCGATCCAGATCGCGCGCCTGAGCACGACTCCAACCGTATCGAATGTGCGAAAATCGCTGGGATGGGCCGTATTCCTCACCGGCATACTCGTGCTGACTCTGCCCGCCTACGCCGTGTTTGTGAAGTTTTTCGTAGCGCAGGATTTGAGCGGCCAGCCTATGACGGAAATTCCCAGTTGGGGACAATTGGCCAAATTGCTCGGCATGCTGACTATATCCGGCGATCAGCTCAATCCCGCGTTGGGTGAGAGCGAGACCAAACTTCGCCGAGATGCGGTGACGCTTTTGCTGCCGCTGGCGGCGAAGCTGCCCTACGCGTTGTTCGGCGTGATTGCCGCCGCCGCTGTCGCAGCCGCGCTCGCTGCAGCCGCCGGGCAGATGATTGCGATTGGCAACGCCTTCAGCAATGACGTTTATTACAATGTGGTCAGCCGGTCAGCCTCGCCATCTCGCCGATTGTTCATCGCTCGCCTCGCCATCGTGGCAACGGCTGCGGCGGGCGTATGGCTCGCCAGCCAACTGCCGACCGACCCGCTGAAGCTGGCGCTATGGGCGCTCTCGCTATCGGCGGCGACATTTTTTCCGGTCATGCTACTCTCGGTCTGGTGGACGCGCACGGGCGCCATCCCCGCGCTGTTTGGGATGGCGGCCGGTTTCTCCGTGACCATGGTCTGCATCGTGATGGGCGAGGCTGGCGGCGCGGGGCTGCTTGGCGTCGACAGCCTGATCGCCGGCGCGGTAGGCGTGCCGATTGGCGCGCTCGTGATCATCGTCATGACGATCATGGCGCCGTCGCCGGATGAAGAAACCAAGGATTTTGTCGAGGAAATGCGCCTTGCCGGGGGAGAAACCCTATATGCGCGCTCATTGAGGCTTGCCGCGCGCGGGCGTTCGGCCAGATCATGAAAGCGGAGTGAAATGGTCACGAAACGCGAGAGAGGTATGGCTCGATGATTGCGGCGGCGCGCGTGGGATTGCACCCGGACATCGACCCTTACCGGACCGGACGCCTGAAGGTTTCGGACCTGCACGAGATATATTTCGAGGAGTGCGGCAACCCTTCAGGCAAGCCTGTGCTGATGGTGCACGGCGGGCCGGGGGGCGGATCGAACCCCAGCATGCGCCGCTATCACTCGCCCGGCAAATACCGGATCATCCTGTTCGATCAGCGCGGTTGCGGGCGATCCACGCCCTACGCCGAATTGCAGGACAACACGACCTGGGATCTTGTTGCGGACATGGAGAAGTTGCGCGTCCATCTCGGCATCGAGGCGTGGCAGCTCTGCGGCGGATCATGGGGATCGACGCTCGCGCTCGTTTACGCGGAAACGCACCCAAGCCGCGTCACCGAGCTGATCTTGCGCGGCATTTTCATGCTGCGGCGAGCCGAGTTGACCTGGTTTTATCAGGAAGGCTGCAACTGGCTTTTCCCCGACGCATTTGAGGCTTACGCGAAACCGATCCCCGCCTCCGAGCGCGATGACATGATCACCGCCTACCACCGGCGGCTGACGCACGCCGACCGGCGCATTCAGATCGAGGCCGCGCGGGCCTGGAGCATTTGGGAGGGCACGACGCTCTCGCTTCTGCACGACCCCGATCGCGTTCAGAAGTTCGGCTCCGACGACTACGCGCTCGCGTTCGCCCGCATCGAATGCCACTACTTCATTAACGGCGGCTTTCTCGACCACGACAACGAAATCCTTCGCCGCGCGCCGGTTCTGAAGAACATTCCCGGCGTGATCATTCACGGGCGGTATGACGTGGTGACGCCGATGCGGTCTGCATGGGACCTCAAAACCGCGTGGCCGGAGGCCGATCTGCGCATCGTGCCGGATGCCGGGCACGCCATGACGGAGCCCGGGATCATCCACGAAATCGTCTCTGCCGCCGAGCGCTTCGCGGGCTGAGGCGCGCCGGTTTGGCAGTTGAATAATTCAGGCGAAGCTGACTATGATCCCCGCCCAGATGCAACATTTCTGGAGCGATCAGCGCCATGCTATCGATCATCTTTTATGTGGCGCTCGCGGCGCTGGTCACCCTGAACGTTTTGCTGCTGCTGACGATCAAGACGCGCATTCTCAAGCTCTGGCCGACGCCCGGCAAGGGGAGCTGGCAGCAGTTCGTGTTCTGGCCGCTGTTTCGCGGCGGATTGGGCCTCACGCTGCTTTTTGCGGCGCTCAATTTCCGGCCGGACCTCGACCCGCATTGGGCCTTGATGATCGTGGGCGTTCCCATGATGCTCATCGGCTTGGCGGTGACCGTTTACGGCTATTTCGACCTTGGGATTGAAAACACCTATGGCTCCGATCAGGGGCTTGTGACGTCGGGGCTCTATGCCTATAGCCGCAATCCGCAATATGTGGCGTCCATCGTGGCGTTCACCGGGGTCGCGATCTCGGTGCATACCGGGCCGGTGGTGCTGCTGTGCGCGTTGGCGGTGCTTGTATATGTGCTGCTACCGCTGGCGGAGGAGCCTTGGCTGAGCCAGATTTACGGCGATGCGTTCGCGAACTACACACAAAAGACGCCGCGCTTCCTCAGTATAACCCAAATTTTAGCCAGTAATCGTATTTAATTTTGGCGTCATTGTATGCATAAGCGGGGCGTTGTCTATGTTAACCCTTGGTTAACATAATAGTTGATCAAAAAACTCAGAAGCGCTAATCAGATTGTGTAGCAGGATTTTGCTGAAACCCTTAGTTGCTGGAGCGTCAGTCGACAATGAATCTCTGCAGACTTGTTTATTACAGTGAGCGCAATATGTCTGTTGCGCTCGATATCGCGCAGTTGATTGCGGCTTGCCACAAAAACAATTCCAAAACCACCGTGACAGGCATGCTCCACTTCAATGGAACCCATTTTATTCAGGTTCTGGAAGGCGGGCGTGCGGATGTAAGCTTCACGTATCATCGCATCGCAGGCGATCCCCGCCATCAGAAAATATTGCTGCTTTCCTGCATGGATGTCCGCGAGCGGCTTTTTCCTGGCTGGTCCATGGGCCTTCACGAGGGCATGACCGACCATACCCGCCAGATTTACCTGCGTTACTTCGCAACGGAAAAAGTTGATCCTCTTCAGGTGAGCGTCGAAAGCCTGCTCGATGTTATGCAGGATTTGTCTGCGGAATTGTAGAGACTGGCTCAAATTGAGACAGCTCGATAGTTAGCGCAAACTACACGCTACGGAATCTCAGGCGTGTAGTGAAATTCCGTTATTGCGAACCTGCCGACGCAAACGCTGGTGATAACGATCAACCGAACTTTGCGCGGCTTCGCCTTCCGTCACCTTGCGCCGGAGCCGCAGGATTTCCTGGCTCAGAATGGCGTCTCGCGATGAAGCCTCCTGCTTGTACATCCACCTAGCCAAAAGAAAGCCAGTAAGCGCGGCGATTAACGCAACGCCAGCCACCTGCGCGATGATCAACGCCAGTTCGTAATTCTCGCTCAAAAACTGCATCTTTAATCTCCGATTAGCGCAGAATGAATTCGACGCGGCGGTTCTTGGCCTGCGCCAGTCCGGTTTGCTCATTGTAAAGCGGGCGTGTCGCGCTAAAGCCGACCGGGCTGAACTTTGAAGTGTCCGCGCCAAGCAGCTTGAGATATTTGATGACGTTCTCTGCCCGCTGCCAGCTGAGTTGCAGA
>JBGSLP010000045.1:0-6986 GCA_041740655.1 Alphaproteobacteria bacterium | reverse complement strand
AGCCGTGCGAAAACGGCCGCGAACGCGCTGCATCTGGCGCCGTCGTTTCTCGCGATGGTCACGGAACGGTACGGGGGATCGCGTCTCGGTCGGCAGGAGCTTGACGGCGAGTTGATCGAGGATCGCGCCGATGCGCTCTGGCGACGCGATGGGTTCGAACGTCATCGGCTGACGCTGGCGCCGCCGCTTCAGCGCATCGTTGTCGCCGTCGATCCGCCGGTCACGAGCCATGCGCGATCGGACGCCTGCGGGATCGTGGCTGCCGGGGTTGATGCGGAGGGCCGCGCCTATATGCTGGCCGACGCCACGTTGCAGGGTCGACAGCCGCTCGAATGGGCGGGCGCTGCCCTGCGTGTATACGAAAGCCTCGATGCGGATTGCCTCGTCGCCGAGGTCAACCAGGGCGGCGATCTGGTCGCCGAGCTGTTCCGGCAGATTGCGCCGTCAGTGCCGCTCAAAATGGTGCGAGCAACGCGCGGCAAGCATGTGCGGGCGGAGCCGGTCGCCGCGCTTTACGAGCAGGGGCGCGTGTCGCATGTCGGCGCATGGCCTGAGCTTGAGGACCAGATGTGCGATTTCGGGCCGGAGGGTTTGTCCGGCGGCGCCAGTCCGGACCGGCTGGATGCGCTTGTCTGGGCGCTGACCGAACTCGTCTTGAACGAACGCCGCGACCCGCGCATCCGCAGTTTTTAACTAAATTACGTCATTGCGAGGAGCAAAGCGACGAAGCAATCCGCTTTTCGGAATGGATTGCTTCGCTTTGTTCGCAATGACGTAACTTGATGGAGGTCGCCATGCCTTTCTGGAAACGCAAGCCCGCGCCGATCGAACTGGCCTCCAAGGCGAGCGTCGCCGGGCCGGTGATCGCCATGCACGAAACCGGCCGGCCAGTGTGGAGTCCGCGCGATTATGGTGGTTTCGCCCGCGAGGGTTTCGCGAAAAACCCCATCGTCTATCGCTCGGTGCGCATGATCGCCGAGGCCGCCGCATCCGTGCCGATCCGCCTGTTCGAGGGCGGTCGCGAGTTGACGCAGCATCCGCTGTTGTCCCTGCTCGCAACGCCGAACCCGGTCACCTGTGGGCCGGATTTGATGGAAGACTGGTACGGCTATCTGCTCATCGCCGGAAATGCGTATCTCGAAGCGGTCAGCATCGACGACGCGCCGCGCGAACTTTATGTCCTGCGCCCCGACCGGATGAATGTCGTGCCCGGCGCGGATGGCTGGCCCGAGGCTTATGACTATTCGGCGAACGGGCGGACCGTGCGCTTCCAGCAGTTGAACGGCGGCGTGCGCCCGATCCTGCACATGGCGCTGTTTAACCCGTCCAACGACTATTACGGAATGTCGCCCATCGAGGCGGCGGCGGTGGCTATCGACGTGCATAACGCGGCGAGCGGCTGGAACAAGGCGCTGCTCGACAACTCGGCAAGGCCATCCGGCGCGCTGGTTTACACATCCGGCGCGCATATGACGGAGGCGCAGTTCGGTCGTCTCAAATCCGAGTTGGAGACGAATTATCAGGGCGCGATCAACGCCGGGCGGCCGATGCTGCTGGAAGGCGGTCTGGACTGGAAGTCCATGTCGATGTCGCCGAAGGACATGGATTTTATCGAGGCGAAAAACGCCGCTGCGCGCGAAATCGCCCTTTCGCTCGGGGTGCCGCCCATGCTGCTCGGCATCCCCGGCGACAACACTTACTCGAACTATCAGGAAGCCAACCGCGTCTTCTGGCGGCAAACCATCCTGCCGATTGTCAAGCGCACCCTGGCCGCCGTGAACGCATGGCTTGCCCCGGCTTTTGGACCGGTCGAGTTGAAACCGGCCCTTGACCAGATCGATGCGCTGTCAAGCGAGCGCGCCGGATTGTGGGAGATGCTACAGCGCGCCGAGTTCCTCACCACCGAGGAGAAGCGCGCCGCCGCCGGTTTCCCGGGGATAGCGGTCGGTGAAGAGCAAACGCCAACGACCTGAAGTATCAACAAGTCGTTAAATCGGCCATCCGGGAACATATGAGCGCCGTTATGTTGGGTATACGATTTGCGGTGGCTGATTAACGCCGCCGGCAAAATTGAAGAGAGAGTTTTTCAGGCAAACATCTGGTCTCGTCGTCATCTGATAGGATCGAGAAAGGTAATTTTTGTCCTTCGCGTACATCAATCGGATTGCGACCGCCGTTCCACCCAACCAGGTCAACGACGCCCTCGCCGGATTTCAAAGGCTGCTGCTCACCGACGACCGGACGCGGATGATTTTCGACAAGCTCGGAGAACGCGGGCAAATCGAGAGACGGTGGTCCTTTCTCACGCCCGCTGAGGATTTTTCGAGCGCTTCTGCGGACGGCGTGATGTTTTATGAGCCGGGCAATTTCCCTTCGACCGGCAGGCGCATGCAGCAATATGAGCGCGACGCTCCGGTGCTCGCGGCGATGGCGGTCGAAAAACTCGAGCTTGGCGCGGACGCGAACAAAATCACGCATCTCGTCATAACGTCGTGCACCGGCTTTTCGGCCCCCGGCATCGACTTCGAAATCATCCATCGCTGCGGGCTGAACCTGTCGGTTGAGCGGACGATCATCGGCTTCATGGGCTGTTACGCCGCCATCAATGGGCTGAAATTTGCGCGGCATATCGTGCGTTCCGAGCCTGACGCGCGCGTGCTTGTGGTCAGCGTCGAGCTGTGTTCGCTGCATTTTCAGGAAACCTACGAACTCGAAAAAATGATGCCGTTCCTGCTGTTCGCCGATGGGTGCGCGGCAGCGCTCGTCACCTCCAAGGCCAGCGGCCTGAGGCTAGACAGCTTCTATGCGGCGATCCTTCCGCAGGCGGCCGACCAGATGGGCTGGTTCATCCGAGACGATGGTTTCGACATGGTGCTGTCGAGTAAAATCCCCGGCTCGGTCGGCGAGGCGCTGAAAGCTGCATCGGAGCGAATTCTGGGGGGCGCCACTCCGCAGGACATGGACCTGTGGGCGGTGCATCCCGGCGGTCGGGCCGTGCTGGACTCGGTCGAGAGCGTGCTTCGTCTGCCGTCCGACGCTTTGCAGGCCTCGCGCGACGTGCTGCGAAACCACGGAAACATGTCGTCGGCGACAATTATGTTCGTGCTGAAGACATTGCTCGACAATCGCAACTCGGGCGAGCGCGGCTGCGCAATGTCGTTCGGCCCCGGATTGACGGCTGAGACCATGCTGTTCAGCACAGCCGCATGAGGCGACGGGATGCCTGATTTCTCGCGGCGCGACACGACGCCCGAACTCATGGACACCGAGGCCGTCGATTACGAGGATTTCCGCACATGCCTTGTGCAGCTTGAGCAGGCGAACCGGCTGTCGCTGGCCTATCGTCCAACGCTTGCGTTTTTTGACCGGCTTTACCGCGACGGGCGACTGCCGCCCGGTTCGCGCATCGCCATCGTCGACGCCGGCAGTGGTTACGGCGACATGTCGCGGAAGGTGGACGCGTGGGCGTCTCGGCGCGGTGTCGATGTGAGCATTGTGGGGGTCGATATGAATCCGTGGTCTGCGCGTGCGGCGACGGAGGTGACGGAGCCGGGCCGACCGATCACATGGGTGACCGCCGATCTTTTCGATTATCGGCCAGAAGGCGGCATCGATATCGTGATGTGCTCGCTGTTCACGCATCATCTGCCGGACGAGATGTTGGTCAGGTTTTTGATTTGGATGGAAAGCAATGCGCGGCTGGGCTGGATGATCAACGATCTGGAACGCCACTGGCTTCCATACCGCGCCCTGAAGATCGGATTTCGACTGACCCGCCGCCACCGCTTTATCCAGCACGACGGCCCGGTTTCCGTCGCCAGCGCGTTCCAGCCCGCTGATTGGGTTCGTCTTCTCACAAAAGCAGGGATCGCCCCTGGCTCGGCCCGGATTGAAAAATGGATTCCGTTCCGGCTGTGCGTTTCGAAGATCAAGGCAGCTTGAGCACGCGGCACGAGGCGCTGGTCGTCGGCGGTGGGCTTGCAGGCTCCGCGCTGGCCATCGAACTCGCGCGGGCAGGCCGCAGCGTCGTGCTGTTTGAGCGCGAGATGGCCGCCCATGACAAAGTCTGCGGCGAGTTCATCAGCCATGAGGGCGCGCATTATCTGGCCCGCCTTGGCGTTGACTTGAGCGCCATGGGGAGCGTGCCGATCAGCCATGTTCGGGTTGTGCGCAACGGCGCCCCGGTGACCGCGCGGCTTCCGTTTCTGGCTCAGAGCCTTTCGCGCAAGTTGTTGGACGAGAAGCTGCTTGGCATAGCATCGGATGCGGGCGTGGAAATCCGTCGTGGCGTTCGCATCAAAACGCTGACAAGGGATGGCGAAGGCTGGACGGCGAGTTTCGAGGGCGGCGCGGCGCAAGCGGCGGACGCTTTTCTTGCCACCGGTAAACATGACATTGCCGGATGGAAGCGTCCGCAGGGCGTTCAGGGCGATCTGATCGGCCTCAAATCATATTGGCGACTGACGCCCGAGCAAACCGCCGCACTTCGCGATCATGTCGAGCTGATCCTTTTTTCCGGCGGATATGCGGGTCTGCAGTGTGTCGAGGGCGGCGTCGCGAACCTCTGCCTGCTGGTGCGCAAAAGCGCCTACGCCGATCTATACAAGACCTATGACGGCTTGCTTGACGGCATGACGCGAAGTTGCCCGCATCTGCGGTCGCGGCTTAGCGGAGCCGAGAGGTTCACGGGGAAGCCGCTCGCTATCACGGCTTTGCCTTACGGTTATGTCGCGCGCGACCCTGATGGGCCGTGGCGACTTGGCGATCAGGCGGCGGTGATACCGTCGTTTTCGGGGGACGGAATGTCGATAGCGCTGCATAGCGCCCAGCTCGCCGCGAGGACTTATCTGAGTGGGGGCGCTGCATCGGCCTATCATAAGCAAATTGAGAAGGATGTGTCCGCCCAGGTCGCTCGCGCTACTCTCGTTTCGCGCGTTCTCGTCACGAGGGCAGGGCAGTATGCTGCGATGGGCTGCGCGCGTCTCGCGCCTTTCGCCGTCAAAAGTCTGGCGGCTCTCACGCGCATTCCTGATCGTGCGCTGCAACAGGCAAATCCGGCGAATTGATCGCGCCGATACTGCGACGATCCTAACGCTCCAATATTCATCTTCGTGAAGGAGGCAACATGGCTGTGCAAACCGTGAACGGTTTTCATGATCTCCGCGCTGACGCGACGATCACTGGTTACGCCAGTCTCTTTGGCGTCGAGGACCAGACGCGCGATATGGTCATGCCGGGCGCGTTTCGGGCCTCGCTTGCTCGTCGCCCGCCGAGCGCGGTGCGGATGCTGTTTCAGCATAATCCTGCCCAGCCCGTCGGCGTGTGGGAGGAAATTCGGGAGGATGCGCGTGGACTTTACGTGCGCGGCCGACTCTCCGAGGGGGTGGCGAAATCCGATGACCTGCGCCGCCTGCTGCGCGACGGGGCCATTGATGGTCTGTCCATAGGTTTCCGCGCTGTGAAAGCCCGGCGCCATGCGAAGGGCTCGCGCCTGCTCACTGAAATCGACCTGTGGGAAATCTCCATCGTCACGTTTCCCATGCTCACCGGCGCGCGCGTCGCCGCCGCACAGCCTGTTATCGCCAGCGCAAAATTGGAGCCAGCTCGCAAGCTCGTTGCGGCGGCTGGAATGCTCCGCGCCGCTCGCCATGACGTTTTAATTCGCCCCCGCAACCACTAGAGGACAACATGACCGAACATTTTTACCCGGCCCTTGAAAACAAGGCGGCGGGATCGACCAGCCATGCCGAAACGGACGCTTTCGACGGCTTCATGCGCGCCTTCGAGGCGTTCAAGGAAACCAACGACGAGCGGCTTGAGCAAATCGAGCAGCGCATGTCGTCCGACGTCGTGACGACCGACAAGCTGGACCGCATCAACCGCGCACTGGACGACCTCACGCTGAAAGCCGCGCGCCCGCGCCGTGGCGGCGAGGTGAAATCGCACTCCGTCGACGAGCACAAGAGCGCGTTCGACTCCTATGTTCGCTCCGGCGAGTTTTCGGGCCTGAAGGCGCTTGAGAGCAAGGCGCTCTCGGTCGGCTCCGGCCCCGATGGCGGTTATCTTGCGCCTCCACAGACCGAGGCGGAAGTGTTGCGGCGCCTGTCCTATCTCTCGCCGATCCGTGGCATTGCCTCGGTGCGGCAGGTTTCGGTGAACACCTACAAAAAGGCGTTTTCGACATCGGGTACGCAGGCGGGCTGGGTCGCCGAAGCTGGCTCGCGCCCGCAGACAACCTCGCCGACGCTTGCGGAAATGTCGTTTCCGGCGATGGAGCTTTACGCCATGCCGGCCGCCACGCAGACGCTGCTCGATGACGCTATCGTGGACATCGACCAGTGGCTTGCCGATGAAATCGAGACTGCCTTCGCCGAGCAGGAGAGCGCTGCGCTGGTCAATGGAACCGGCACAGCGCAGCCGAAGGGCTTTCTGAACTACACGAAAGTTGCGAATGCGAGCTGGACCTGGGGCAACATGGGTTACATCGCAACCGGCGCTGCGGGCGCGTTTGCGGCGTCCAACCCGTCGGATACGCTGCTCGATCTGATTTACGCGGTGAAAGGGCCGTTCCGCCAGAACGGCACGTTCGTGATGAACCGCAAGGTTCAGGCGTCCATCCGCAAGTTCAAGGCGACGACCGGCGAATATCTATGGTCGCCGCCCGCCGCTGTCGGACAGCCAGCAACGCTGATGGGCTTCCCGATTGTCGAGGTCGAGGAAATGCCGGACATTGGCGCGGACGCTTTCGCAATTGCGTTCGGCGATTTCCGCCGCGGTTATCTGGTCGTGGATCGTCTGGGCGTGCGGGTGTTGCGCGATCCGTATTCAGCCAAGCCGTACGTGCTGTTTTACACGACCAAGCGTGTCGGCGGCGGCGTGCAGGATTTCGACGCCATCAAGCTGATGAAGTTCGCCGTTTCCTAAAAGTTCTCAACCCTCACCCAGCATATGGCAAACTTCAGGCCGCGATGCTCCCTATCGCGGCC
>JBGSLP010000044.1:0-15265 GCA_041740655.1 Alphaproteobacteria bacterium | reverse complement strand
AGGCTGAGCAAGACGACGGCCAAGGCGACGTAAGCGGCGATGAGGCCAGCAATTCCCAAACTCTCCATGAGGCGACGTTCCCATTACAGCTGTTTAAACAGCGTTATTTTTCCGGATTTATGAACGATACGAGCGATTTCGGCAACTTGTTCACATCCGTGATCGCGCCGTCGCTGGTGATGGTGAAACGCACCGCAGTCGCTTCTGCACCCTTTTGCGCGAGGACGACTTTGCCATAATAGACGATTTCAAAAACCGGGTTAACGCGCGCCAGACGAACGGAGACCTCAACCGGATTTTTGGTCTCGGACTCATAGTAATGCACGTTCACGGTGTAATCACCCGGCACCAAGCCCCGGATGGTCGTGACTTCCTGATTGAGCGGGTTTTGAATTTTCTCGCCCCCGACATCGATCGTGTCCTCGCGCATTCCGCGATCGTCGCGATCGAGATGCAGCAGGCCGACATTCTTGCGCTTGAACCAAGCGACCTCGCCGGTCGGGTCCTGCACCCAGGTGTCGACGTCGTCCGGGCTGCCGTCGGGCCAGGTGATCGTAATGAGATACTGCGCGTCGAGGTCGATTTTGCCTTTGGTCGCCTCAGGCTGGATGTACACGACCGCAATAAAGAACAGGATCATGATGCCGATGAGAATATTGAACAGCAGGTCGGTGAAGATATCCGACTGGCGGTTCCGTATCCCACGACCGCCGGAGCCTAGCTTTATCGACATGGGCAGGCGTCCGTCATCATCCCTTACGCTCACTGATACGGATGAGCGCGCCGAGGAGATGCTCAACGCTGCGACCGAGAATGATATACTGCACGGCGAGCAGCGTAGCGGCGACCAGCCCGGAGAGCGTAGTGTAAAGCGCCGTGCCCATGCCGCCCCCCATCGTGACGAGCAATTTTTGAATGTCGGCGGCGCCGGGCAGCGGTCCCCCAACCAGCGAACTCAGAATGATGATGAAGCCGATGATGGTGCCGATGAGTCCGAGGCGGATTAGCAGGTCCACGATGAACCAGCCCAGTTCGACGGGCGCCCGCAGCTTGTCGGCGTAAATTTTCAACACGTTCGACTTTGCTTCTGGCTTTTGCGCGCTAGGCGACATCTGCGCCGGATTGGCGATATCGGACAAATACGCGTCAACTACCGTGCTCTTGATCAACGGATATTGGGCTGTCTTCGTTTGCCCCCGCTTGCGCGATCCGTCGCGCAACAGCCGCTCGGCCGCGCTTATTGCCCGAGATGTCAGCACCAGATGCATGAACGCATGCATCGAGGCTCCAAAGAAAATGATGATGCTGACAGCCGACAGGTAGCTGCTATCGATCTTAAGCATTGACTGGATGTAGTTCAGATCGAACGCGACGAAAAGTGCGAACAGCATGGCGCCGAAAGCCACAAACCAGATGTAGACGTAAAGATATTCTGCTGGTTCCGCCGAAATTTTGGTCATGGTCACCGAGCTAGCGCTTGAACGTTCGGATAAAGGTCCATCGCGCGCTGCATCATGTTAGGCACCACCTCGAACCCGCCCAGTATCTCGCGCAGATAGTTGTCGGCCTCCTGGCTGCCCGCCTTCTTCGCGTGAACGAACCACGCGTAAGTGCGCATGATATCTTTCGGGACGCCAAGGCCCTGACTGTAGAGATGCCCGGCGTTAACGCAGGCGGCGGCGTTGCCCTTGAGCGCCGCTTTGAAATACCACTCACGCGCCTTCTTGTAGTCCTGATCGACGCCAAGTCCGAGATAGTAGATGTTGCCCAGCGCATTTTCCGCGGTCGCGTCGCCTGTTTTCGAGCCCTCGATAAGGCGCGCATGAGCCGATTTATAATTGCCATACAGAAAGTCCGAGCGAAGGCCCGCTGAGCGATTGGAAATGACGGCGGTGAAGAGCGCAATAGCCGCAACTGATATGGCGAAAGCGATGAAGAGCTTATGGTTCCGGGAATAATTTTTCAGATCGACCGTCCAAGCGCTCATTCACAATGCCCTGCAAAATAAAGATAATATGAGGCTAGCAGATCGCTCCGCCCTCATCAAGCGCGCCTCACCCTCCACCTCCACCAGAAGCGTATGGTCAGACCGCCGACCAGAGCGATTATTATGCCTGCAAGAAATGGGATGGGGTTCGCAACCATATTTCCATAGCCCATGGAGAAAGCTAGTGTAGACGCGCCGAAGGCAAGTTGAATTGCGGAACCAATCCAATAAAATGTCAGCTCTGGGTTTGTTGCAGACTTCCCTCTAATTGAAATCATTAATAATGCGATGGAAATGAACAGAAATGTTCGTACGACTGTGAATGACTGACTTATGTCCCCCGCCGTATGCAAAGCCGTAAACAGGCAAGTCAGCAAAGCCATTATCGCGAAGAAGATGGACCCAATTATCGGAATGCCATCTGGCATAGGTGGGGTAAATTTGGTTTCCGCCATTGATCGCCTATTAAGTGAAAGCCCTAACTCTGACGTTGGGCCTTGAGGAGAGCGAATATAATCGTCCTGCGAAGGGAATTGTTGCAATGCAAAAAATTCTTGCATTGCGAGAAGAGATGAACAACCATTCCGCATGCCGGTAAATGCAATCTCTACGCCCAAAAGCATGATGATCCAGACGACAAGCGCAGTTAGCTTTGGAAAGTCTAGGGCTTAAGACTGAGCGGGCGATGTGGGCATACTGGTGGTGGCTGTATTGGGAGAACGCCATCGGCAGGTTATGGCTGGAAGCTGGCAATCAGCGTGAGCAGGGAGTGAAAACAATGGCGGAAACAGCGCTGGCGAGCGTGCAGGGCGGAGAGCCCGGTCTGAAGGATCTGTATGAAGTCGGCGAAATACCGCCGCTCGGCCATGTGCCGAAAAATATGTACGCGTGGGCGATCCGCCGCGAGCGTCACGGCCAGCCGGATACCGCCATGCAGGTGGAAGTTCTGCCGACATGGCCGCTCGACAGCCATGACGTGCTGGTGCTCGTGATGGCTGCGGGCGTGAACTATAACGGCGTATGGGCAGCCCTCGGCACGCCGATCTCCCCGTTTGACAGTCACAAGCAGCCCTATCACATCGCAGGCTCCGATGCCTCGGGCATCGTTTACGCGGTCGGCTCGAAGGTGAAGCGCTGGAAGGTCGGCGACGAGGTCGTCATCCATTGCAATCAGGACGATGGCGACGACGAGGAGTGCAACGGCGGCGATCCGATGTTCTCCACCTCGCAGCGCATCTGGGGCTATGAGACGCCCGACGGATCATTCGCGCAGTTCTGCCGCGTTCAGGACCGGCAGCTCATGGAGCGGCCCAAGCATCTGACTTGGGAGGAGGCGGCGTGCTACACGCTCACCCTCGCCACGGCCTATCGCATGCTGTTCGGCCACCGCCCGCACGTGCTGCGCCCGGGGCATAACGTGCTGGTGTGGGGCGCGTCCGGCGGTCTCGGCTCGTTCGCCATCCAGCTTTGCGCGACCAGCGGCGCGAATGCGATCGGCGTGATATCCGAGGACGACAAGCGCGATTTCGTGATGCAACTCGGCGCCAAAGGCGTGATCAATCGCAAGAACTTCAACTGCTGGGGCCAGATGCCGAAAGTCGGCACGCCCGAATATCAGGAGTGGTTCAAGGAAACGCGCAAATTCGGTGCGGCGATCTGGGAGCATACGGGCAAGGGCAATAACGTCGATTTCGTGTTCGAGCATCCCGGCGAGAGCACGTTCCCGGTCTCGCTATTCTGCGTAAAGCGTGGCGGCATGGTCGTTATCTGCGCTGGAACCACCGGCTACAATTTGACCATGGACGCCCGCTATCTCTGGATGCATCAGAAGCGAGTGCAAGGGTCGCACTTCGCAAATCTGCTGCAAGCCAGCCAGGCCAACAGGCTAATGGTCGAGCGTCGAATTGATCCGTGCATGTCCGAGGTTTTGCCTTGGACAGACATCCCCAAAGCGCATATGCGGATGATGAAGAACGAGCATCGCCCCGGCAATATGGCGGTCCTTGTCTCTGCGCCCGCCACGGGTCTCCGGACGTTTGATGACGCCATTGAAATGTCGGCAGCGCGGTTCCGTTAAATCGAGAGCGACGCGGCCGGGCGGCAGCCAAATTTAGGAGCAATCCGTATGAACGAGAGCGATCGCGCTCTGGCTGCCGCCATTTTCCAAGTCGCCCGCGAGGCCGAAGCGGAGCTAACCGGCAACGTCTACTACATGGTGACGCAGAAACTAACCGAGCTGCGTGAAATCGTACTGAGCGGCGTCTCTGACCCAAGCGCTGGACGTGCGCCGGGCGATATGAAGCTGATTGGCCTCGCTCCTGCGATGACGTCGCTCAAGTCGAAAATGGAAACCGGGTTGCAGGATAACCGTTACTATCTGGCGGCGCACAAACTGGACGTGATGACGTTTATCGCACGACGCGCGCCGTCGCCAATCCGGCCCTCGCGTCAGCCTGTCGAACAGCCGATTGGCTCGGGCGCGCAAACCAGAACCGCAGACGCCGCGTAAGCGATCTGAACAAAGCAGGAGTTTAACATGAGCCTCGCCGCTGAACTGGAACGCCCGACCGCGAAAAATGACAAGATGAGTGTCTCGGACCTCGCGGCAAAAGCGGCGGCGGCGGGGGAAACGCTTCTCGCCACCGCGACGGCCCGTATAGCGGCGAAAGTCGTCAAGGACGGACGTCTCGATGCGGAGGCGCTCGAGCGTGAGCAGAGCGCGTCGCACGGCCTTGCATGGCTGGCGACCTATGTCGCCTCGCTCCGGCAGATGGCGGCATACGCAGCGCGGCTGGAGCAGGAGAGCCGTTTCGGCGAACTTGAGCGGTTGCTGGTGCAGATCGGGTGCGCGGAATACGTCGCACAGATCGCTGGCGGCATCCCCATGAGCCAGACTGAAATCGTGCGCCCGTCCGCCCTTGGACTGACGCCCGCCGACATTGAGCAATTTCTCGACGCCGCCGGTCGCGATCTGGTTGCGACCGGCAATACAGCCCCGGTTCGCGCGCGTGTGATTGCGCTCATCCGCGATCTCGATGCAACGACTATTGCGGGCGACAGCGGTCTGGACGACACCCTCGAGGCGATGCGCGAGGAGATGCGCCGCTTCTGCGAGGCTGAGGTATTGCCGCATGCCCATGAGTGGCATCTGAAGAACGACTATATCCCCCTCGAAATCATCGCCAAAATGAGCGAGCTTGGCGTTTTCGGCCTGACCATCCCGGAAGAATTTGGCGGCCTCGGCCTCAGCAAAGAGGCGATGTGCGTGGTCTCCGAGGAGCTTTCGCGCGGCTATATCGGCGTTGGCTCGCTTGGCACGCGCACGGAAATCGCGGCAGAACTCATCCTTTGCGGCGGCACGGACGAGCAGAAAGCCCACTGGCTTCCAAAGCTCGCCAGCGGCGAGGTGCTGCCAACCGCCGTCTTCACCGAGCCGAACACCGGCTCCGACCTCGCCTCGCTGAAAACCCGCGCCGTTCGCGACGGCGACGCCTACCGCATCACTGGGCAGAAGACATGGATAACCCATCCGGTCCGCGCGGATGTGATGACGGTTCTCGCTCGCACCAATCCTGCGGAAACCGGCTACAAGGGCCTCTCGATGTTTCTGGCGGAAAAGCCGCGCGGCACGGATGAGACGCCGTTCCCTGCGGAGGGCATGTCGGGCGGCGAGATCGAGGTGCTCGGCTATCGCGGCATGAAGGAATACGACATCTCGTTTGACGATTACCCCGTACCTGCCGCCAACTTGCTCGGCGGCGAGGAGGGGCAAGGCTTCAAGCAACTGATGCAGACTTTCGAGGCGGCGCGCATCCAGACGGCCGCCCGCGCGATCGGCGTTGCCCAGTCCGCCATGGATCTCGCGATCAAATACGCGACCGACCGCTCGCAATTCGGCAAGGCGATCATAAATTTCCCCCGTGTCGCAGACAAGATCGTCATGATGGCCGTCGAGATCATGATCGCGCGCCAGCTCACATATTTCTCCGCGCGTGAAAAGGACCAGCATCGTCGCTGCGACGTAGAGGCTGGCATGGCGAAGTTGCTGGGCGCGCGCGTGGCGTGGTCTGCCGCCGACAATGCGCTGCAAATCCACGGCGGAAACGGCTTCGCTCTGGAGTATCCCGTCAGCCGCGTTCTGTGCGACGCCCGCATTCTCAATATATTCGAGGGCGCGGCGGAAATTCAGGCGCAGGTCGTGGCGCGGCGGCTGCTTGAGACTCGCGGTTGATTTCAAATATTGCGTCATAGGGGGAAGACGATGCACGGATTGGGTATCAAACAGGTTGCGAAGCTTGCTCTAACGCTGGGCATGGCCACCATGCTGATGGGCGCTGGCGACCTAACCCGCCAGACGCCGATCGAGGTCAAAGTCGAACTCGGCAACGCGAGCAATGAAATGGTGTTCACGCCTAGTGCGCTGACCTTTGAAACCGGCAAGCTCTATAAACTTACCCTGACCAATCCCAGCCCGTCGAAGCACTATTTCACGTCCTACGGTCTGGCTTCGAAGGTGTTTACCCGGAAAGTGCAGATAAAGGCAGGCAGCGGCTCCGTCGCGGAAGTGAAAGGCATTATCAGCGAGATCGAGGTATTTCCGGGCCATACCGTGGAGTGGTGGTTCGTTCCCGTTCAGACCGGGTCGCTGAGCGATCTGCATTGCCATGTGAAAGACGATGATGGCCAGACCCACGCGAAAAAAGGGATGGTCGGCACAATAGAAATTAAATAACTTCGGACATCCGCAGTTATCGAGCGTCAGACCATGATCATCGACCATTTCGGCTTCGGCGTCAGCGACTACCAGCGCGCCAAAGACTTTTACACAAAGGTGCTGGCGCCGCTGAATATCGACCTGATCATGGAAGTGCCCGCAGCGATGATGCCCAGCGGATTTGCCGCCTGCGGTTTCGGTCGCCGCGGCAAGCCGGATTTCTGGATTGCCGACCAGGGCAAAACAACGCCGCCGATGCATATCGCATTTCGGACGGAAACGCGCGATCAGGTGGACGAGTTTTATCGGGTGGCGATGGAAATCGGCGCCACGGATAACGGCCCGCCCGGACTGCGCCTGCAATATCATTCAAACTATTACGGCGCTTTCGTTCGCGACTTCGACGGCCACAACATCGAGGCCGTCTGCCACACGCCGCCAGCATAAGGGCGGTGTTGTATTGCAGTCTTGATCCCGCTCCAAATGGCGGCGATTTCTAACGCGGGCTTGCAACGCCGCGAACCATTTTGCAGGATGCCTATGCTAGATTTCGGCGGGGGGCTTTGGCATGGATTCAACGGCGGCCGCCGTCAAGCTGATCGCTTGGCCCGGCTGGGGCGTTGTCGTTCCTACGACGGCGCTTAGCGTTCTGCTGGCTGCGATTCTTGCGCTGTTGCTGCCGTTCCCGAGCAGGCCGCTCAAAGTTCAACTCCACAATCATGAAGACCGGCTCGATTTGCGCGCGCGGCTCGGACTTGCGCCAATATTCGATAGCTATCGGGTCGCGATCCGCCGGTTCAATGTCTGGTGCGAGGCGTGGTTCGGTCCGGCGCTGTCGGGCCAGGCGTTCGAGCGGTGTCTGGCGATCGCCTTCATTTACCCGGTTTCGATTTTCCTGCTCTCGCTGGTCGTCAACGCCGTTCAATCGGGCATGCTGACGGGCACGGACCTCGCCATTTACATCGCGAGCGCGGCGTCGGGCGGCATGCTCGCATATTATCTGCTCAGGCTGCTCGTGCGATTCGCTCAACGCATGTTCGGCCGAATTGGCGGCGACGCGGATATTGCAGCGGTCACGGCAAAGCTCGCACTCAGTGGCATCGCTGTCGTGACCGCCTTCGGAATCGCTTTCATTCTTGCGTCTGTGATTTCCTCCCAATTTTACAGCGTCGGCTCGGTCGCGTTGGCGGCGTTGATCGCCTTTGCGCTATCGTTCGCGCTGGCTGTCACATTTGCATTTGCGGGGGCGGGGGTATTTGCAGCGGCGGTCGGCGTGATAGCGGGGATCGTGTTTGCGCTGGCGAGCGAATTTGCGTTCGTGCTGCTGCTGTTTTTCGTCATGATTCCGCTGGCGAATGCGGCGGTGGACTGGCTGTCGTGGGCCAGCGCGCGTTATCTGTGGCGGCAGACGCAAAAGGTCGGGGATAACCTTCCCGGGATTGCGATCAGCGCGGGTCTCGTCATCGCTGCAACTCTTGCGGCGTTGGCGCTGGCCCTGTGTCTTGCGATCCTACTCGCCAACGCGCTTGAGTTGATCAACGCGCTTTTCACGATTGCGGGCCATAACATTTTCGAATGGCGGCCCATTGCCGAGGGCGCCGTCGATGCGCCCTGGACGAGAGGGCTATTCATCACCTGCATGATTTTAACGCCGCTCGCGCCTGTGTTCTTTCATCTGGCGCTGGGTCTTACGGGCGTGCTGACGCGGTTCACGCCCGGCGCGGCCGAGAAAGCCGCCATCATTACGGAGCACCCATATGTCACTCCGACAGCGGATGAAATCGACAGGGTGGTCGGGCTCGCGCGGCTATCACGCGGCTGGTATTTGCCATCGGTGCTTGCGATAGCCGGGGTATTCGTTCTGATCGCGATTATAATATCGAGCTTGGGCGGCGACTTTGGCCGGTTTGTTGCAAATTTTGCTATCTGCTCAACCGCCTGGCGCCACGGAGAATGCCCGCTGCTTTAAGAGGGCTGCGCGTTTGCATATGCAAGTTGCGGGTCAGCGAACGGCGCGTTGTAGAATATGTGAACACCAATTTGGGCTACGCGCTTTACCTTCGTTTTCCACTTTGGATTGACATAGGTCGCGTGATAGTGCGTGGCGTATCCGACCTCATCCACCCAGACTTTGCGCGCGATCACCTGCTGGGCGACCGTCATGGAGTTTTGCCACTGCTTCTTGTCGGTGGCGCGGTCGGGAATGCCATCGCAAGTGAATGAAAACTGGCAACCTGTATGCCTGAAACTGCCCTGATAGACCACGCCGCAGATCGTGTTGGGATAATACGGACTGCGAACCCGGTTCATCACAACCTGCGCTACAGCCATCTGCCCGCGGACAGGTTCGCCACGCGCCTCAAAATAAATAGCGGTGGCCATGCAGTGAAGTTCTTTATTGCGAAATTCGGTTTCGGTAAGGCCGCCAAAAAGCGTTGCGTCCTCCGGGGACATGCGCGCTGACTGCAGGAGGCTGCGCCAGCCCGATCCTTCCGGGGCCGTTTCGGCAAGCCGCGCGGGGGAAGTTGTTGCCGTCGCGTGAGATGCAGACTCGGCCGATTTCAGGCCATCTGACGCGTACGAGGATACGAAGAACAACGCAGCCGTCGCCCGGTCGGACGGAGATTGAGATGTCGGCTGAGCCGTCGTCGCCACGGCCACCACGGCCGATTTTTCGACGTCGCGCGAGCCCTTCAGGGTTCGGTTGACCGCATGAGTTTCCAACGGCTCGGGCGCATACAGGATCGGCGTCATCGACGCGGTCATGATCTGCTGACGGCGAACCGGCGCGCCGTAGTCTGCGACCTCGAAAAAGCGATCCGCGCGCGGGCCTTTTCCGATGGAGCTGAAAAGGTGGTTGGCCTGCGTCGGGATGTGCCCGCCAAGATCGCCGCTTGCGGGCCTGTGGCGGACAAGAGTGGTTTCATTGCCGGGAAGGAATTGATCCGTGAGGCGCTGAACCTTGTCGATCAGCGCAGCGTCGCGAGCAAAATAACCGAATGCGACGAGAGATATGACGCCCACGAAAACAGATAGCCGCGTCAACCAGTTCGCAGAGCGAAAATGCATTGCAGCCCCTTCTTAACGCTTACGCAACAAATCAACCCAAAGCGTTGTTCAATAAAACACTGCTTTAACCATCATTCAGCACAATGCCCCGATAATGGTTAAAGACTGGTTACCGGGGACGCACCCCGACGGGAAGTTCCGACAACCTTAGATACTAAAATAATGGGCAGACTGTGGACAAATTAAGTCTGAGCCTCAACTCGGACGACACGCAGCATGGATGCAAGCCGATGTTCGAGCGCAAATGGAGCTTCTCCCACCTCCAGTTTTAGGCTCGGACCAAGCAACTCCGCGCCGCGATGGCCATAGGCGGCGGTAATCGCGCCGGTTAACCACATGCCAGCCTGCGCATGGCGCTTGCGATCCCTCCCGCCGCTCTGGCTAAGATGCGTCGCGTGCCGATCAACGTGATGAATAAGCTCGCTTATCCCTTTGTTATGCGCTGCGGAAACGAGGAGGCATGGAATATCCCACGACGGATCGGACGGGGTTGCGAGGCCAAGCGCGCCCTTCAACTCAGCCAGAGCGCGCGAGGCGGCGGGGCCGGCGTCCGCTTTCGTAACCGCTGCAATGTGGGGAATTTCCATGATCCCCGCCTTCATGAACTGCATGGAGTCGCCCGAGCCGGGCTGGATGCACAGCACGACGGTATCCGCAACGGACGCAATATCAGCCTCGGACTGACCCACGCCCACTGTTTCGACAATCACCCGATCATAAACGGCGCGCATGAGAACCGTAGCGGCGAATGCGATTTCCGATAGGCCGCCGAGACGCCCCCTCGCCGCGAGAGAGCGCACGAAAACGCCCTGATCATCCGGATCGGTTCGCATGCGGACCCGATCACCCAGCAGCGCGCCGCGACTGACCTGCGACGACGGATCGACCGCGATGACGCCAACCGTCAGGCCATTCGCGCGAGAATGCTGGATAAGGCTGTTGATGAGCGTCGATTTGCCGACGCCCGGCGGGCCGGTGAGGCCGATAACCTGCCCACGCGGCGCGAGATACGCGGCGTCCAGCAGGTTGTCGCTGTCGGGGTTGCGCGTTTGCCTGTCGATGCCAGCAAGCGCTGACGCCATGGCCCGCTTGCCGCCGTCGAGCAAATCCTGAAGGGTCAGCGTGGGGTCCGATCTGCTCTCGCTGGCGCCGTTTTCGTGCATAAATGCGTACAGCCTTATTTTCGCGCAGTTAAGGCTGCCTGAGCGGCTGCGAGGCGTGCGACCGGTACGCGGTATGGCGAGCAAGAGACGTAATCAAGCCCAAGCCCCTCGCAGAATGCGATCGAGGCCGGGTCGCCGCCATGTTCGCCGCAAATGCCAAGCTTGATATTCGGCCGGGTCTTGCGCCCGCGCTCGGCTGCGATGGCGACGAGTTCGCCGACGCCCTCCTGATCGAGCGTGACGAACGGATCGTGCTTCATGACGCCCTTGGCCGTGTATTGCCCGAGGAACGACGCCGCGTCGTCACGGCTAAGGCCGAAGGCGGTCTGGGTCAGATCGTTGGTGCCGAACGAGAAAAATTCGGCCGTTTCCGCGATTTTCCCCGCCTGAAGAGCAGCGCGCGGCAACTCGATCATCGTGCCGAGTTGGTATTCGACGGCGACGCCTTTTTCGGTCGAAACGTCACGGGCGACCTTGGCGATGCGGTCGCGCAAAATATCGAGTTCGGTTTTCATGGCGACGAGCGGCACCATGATCTCCAGCGTGACCGACTGGCCGGTTTTGGCGCCCGTCATGATCGCCGCCTCGAAAATGGCGCGGGCCTGCATTTCGGCAATCTCGGGATAGGTGATCGCGAGGCGGCAGCCGCGATGGCCGAGCATCGGGTTGGCCTCCGTCAATTGCGCGACGCGGGCCTTGAGCTTGGCCGCGTCCATACCCGTGGCGGCGGCCATCTCGCCGATTTCGACGTCATCATGCGGCAGGAATTCATGCAGCGGCGGATCAAGGAGTCGGATCGTGACGGGAAAGCCCGCCATGATCTCGAACAGGTCGACGAAATCCTGCCTCTGCATCGGCAGGATTTTCGCCAGCGCCGCACGGCGGCCGGCCTCGTCATTCGCCATGATCATTTCGCGCATGGCGACAATGCGCTCGCCCTCGAAAAACATATGCTCGGTGCGGCAAAGGCCGATGCCCTCGGCGCCGAACTCACGGGCCTGCGCTGCGTCGCGCGGGGTTTCCGCGTTGGCGCGGATTTTCATTCGCCGCATGCCGTCGGCCCATTCCATCAGGCGGGCAAAGTCGCCCGTTACCTCGGGCTGGCGCACCTTCGCCTCGCCTAGAATCACTTCGCCGGTCGATCCGTCGATCGTGATGATATCGCCGGCCCTAAGAGTTACGCCGCCCGCGGTCATCTCGCGCTTTGCGTAATCTATGCGCACCGTGCTTGCGCCGCTAATGCAAGGGCGTCCCCAGCCACGCGCAACCACAGCCGCATGACTCGTCATGCCGCCCCGCGAGGTCAGAATGCCCGCCGCCGCATCCATCCCGTTGATGTCGTCAGGACTGGTTTCCGAACGCACGAGAATGACGGTGCGGCCCTCACTTTTCAGCTTCGCGGCCTCGTCGGGATCGAACACGATTTCCCCGCATGCAGCGCCCGGCGATGCCGCAAGTCCGACGGCAATCACCGTCTTGGGGGCTGTCGGGTCGATGGTGGGATGCAGAAGCTGATCGAGCTGCAGCGGGTCGATGCGCGCAACAGCTTCCTCGCGCGAAATGACGCCCGCCTCAGCCATCTCGACGCCGATTTTCAGCGACGCCGGGAGTGTGCGCTTGCCCGAACGCGTCTGGAGGAGCCAGAGCTTGCCCTCCTGAATGGTGAACTCGATGTCCTGCATATCGCGATAATGTGCTTCGAGCCGATTGCACACGGCCTGAAATTCCTTGAACGTCTCGGGCATAAGCGCTTCGAGCGATGGCTCGTCGCTGCCAGCCGCAATGCGCGCCGCCTCGGTGATGTTCTGCGGCGTGCGGATGCCAGCCACCACGTCCTCGCCCTGCGCATTGACGAGAAACTCGCCGTATAGCTGGTTTTCGCCGGTAGATGGATTGCGGGTAAACGCAACGCCCGTCGCGCTGGTGACGCCAAGATTGCCGAACACCATGGCCTGCACATTGACGGCGGTGCCCCACTCGTCGGGGATGTTCTGCAGGCGGCGATACGTGGCGGCGCGAGGCGTATTCCACGATGAGAACACAGCGCCAATCGCGCCCCAGAGTTGCTGATGGATATCCTGCGGGAATGGCTGGCCGAGTTCGATTTCGACTGCGTCCTTGTATTTCGCGATCACCTCGCGCCAGTCTTCGGCGGTCATGTCGGTGTCGCGCTCAAAACCCTGGAGCTTCTTGTAATTCTCCAGAATATCCTCGAACGCGTGATGGGCGACGCCAAGCACCACATCGGAGTACATCTGTATGAAGCGGCGATAGCTGTCATAGGCGAAGCGTCGGTCGCCGCTTTTTGCTGCGAGCGCTTCCACCGTCACATCATTCAGCCCAAGATTGAGCACGGTATCCATCATGCCCGGCATAGAGGCGCGGGCGCCTGACCGAACCGACACCAGAAGCGGATTTTCCGCGTCGCCAAAGCCCGCGCCAACTGTCTCACCGACAAATTTGAGGGCGCTTTTGACCTGCGACTCCAGCCCTTCAGGAAAGTTGCGGCCATGCGCGTAAAATGCGGAGCATACATCCGTCGTGATGGTGAAGCCGGGGGGCACGGGCAGACCGAGATTGCACATCTCGGCGAGATTAGCCCCTTTGCCGCCAAGTAGTTCGCGCATCGCCGCCGACCCGTCCGCCGATCCGCCGCCAAACCGGAAGACAAACTTATTCGGGTCGACAGCAGGGGCAGTATGTCCGTTCGCTGGCTCAGTTTGAGGCTCGGGAGCGGCGGTGGTTTGAGGTCTGTCCATTGGCTGCACCCCGGCGACCAGAGCAGAAAGATTCTGGGCGAACCGCACGTTGGATTCGAGCGTCTGCAAGATGATGGAGGTGATCAGGCTTGATGGCATAGCTCTTCCCATCTGGGCGGCCAGCCGTAAGGGCGACCTCTATAGGGTTTAACTTAATCTGCGACAGGTCTCAAGATCAGGCTTTGGAAAGCCTTTTCACCTCATGACCGACTTTGCGTTGCGCGTGACGTGACGCCCCAAGGGCAGCGGTACTCTACGGCGCGGCGTCTGATTAAGAATATAAATCCACGCAAGAACGCTTCGACTCGAAAAAAGTTGCGCTGCAACAATTTCGCGGCGATAGAGCCACGGCGTTGGATCGGCGGCCGAACACCCCTCATAAATATCCAGCATGTGCAGCCCGACGCGGGGAGACATCAGGCGATAAATTTCGCCGTGTATGCGGGCGCCCGCGCGTTCGCCCAAAACCGCCGCTGGATAATAACCGAAATTCAGCAGCTCGCCCGGAACGCTCGCCGGGCCAACGAGTTTGGCAATCGCACGAAGCCTTGCCGCCATCGGATGGGGCGAGCAACTTTTCAGCGTCCCGTAAACGAATAGCAGCGGCGTAGTTTTTTCAGCCAGAGCTTGAGCCTTTCGCGCAATCACGAAAGGATACAAGATGTGCGAGCCGCGATCAATTTTCAGGAGCCAGTCATGCTGCAGGAATTGCTGTTATCCGTCGCGAGTGGATTGATCGTCGCTCTCCTGCTTGAATATTGGCGCGGACGAAACCGGAAAGAGGAGGGCATGACTCAATCCATGCCTCCGATGAAGCCGTTCCCGCCGATGGGCGGGTCGCGTGACAAACCCACCGGCTCCATCGTCCCTCGCGTGGCGCTGGCGATCCTTGGCGGATTGGGGTTGGCGTTTCTCGGACAAAACATCCTGCAGGCGCAGGACATGATTTCGGTGGAGGCCAGAACTCAGGAACTCGCGATCATGACCGTGGCGGGGACCCTGATCTGCTGGCTGCTTCTTGCGGCAGTAATGCGTCGGTCCTAAGCACTCTATTCGGGTAGCCTGACCGCGCCCTCGTCCGTCATCTCGAAAAACGGATTGTGGGCGATCTCCCAGACATGACCGTCGAGGTCGGCAAAAAAGCCGTGATATCCCCCCCAGAAGGCGCGCTGCGGCCGTTTGATGATGTTGGCTCCTGCCGCTTCGGCCTCACTTATCACCGCGTCGACTTCGGATTCATCATGCGTGTTGTAAGCCAGTGTAATCCCGCCATTTCCGGTCCACACCTCGCCTGCATTCGCGTCCGCTTTCAACTCATGCCGCCCGAACAGAGCCAGCACCAGCGATCCGACTTGAATGAAGGTCACCCCATCCTGACTGGCGGACGACGGCTTGAAGCCAAGCTTCGAGTAAAATGCTGTCGAATGGGCAATATTTGCGACCCCAAGAGTGACAATTGTAAGCCGTGCATCCATCGAATTCTCCGTTAAGCGGTTATTTAGCATGACGGCAAACTAGGTATAATTTTAAGAAAATTAAAACCACTTTGGCGCAAGCCTGTCGCTAGCGCGTT
>JBGSLP010000043.1:0-15994 GCA_041740655.1 Alphaproteobacteria bacterium | reverse complement strand
TGCGGGCGAGGTGCGCTCGGCGCGTTTTGCGGGCGACTGGCCGCTGCCTTGGCCGATGTGGCGGCCCTCCGCGTGGAACGGCTTCTTCCGCTTCTGGTTCGGCATGCTGTATCAGGCGTTCTCCGATTTCGGCCGCTCGATCTTCCGCCCGCTCGCGGCGTGGCTCGCGCTGGCTCTGATCTCGGCCGTCTATTATCTGGGGCAGCAGCCCGATATGATCGCTGGCCGCGCGAACATGCAGGCGCAGGAGTATTCCTGGTTCGCGAGTTATGTAGGAACGACGAGGACGGCTTGGCGGCGCGCGCAGCCCTGCGTGAACTACAAGCCGGAAAAGGGGGCGCAAATCAGCACGAGCGGGTTGACCGAAACCGCCCGCGCGCTCACCAACGCGCCCAACGAGGCGCTGCACCTCGCCTTCCGCAGCGCCTTCATCGTGCTCGACGGCGGCGAGGACGCGGCGCACCGCATCTATGGCTGTCTCTACGGACTGGAGCTGTATGGCGGCAGCGAGGCGGCGCCCATCGTGCCGCCCAATGTCTCGGCGTTTGCCGCTATCCAGAAAATCATCTCCGCCATCCTGATCTTCCTGTTCGGCTTGGCGCTCCGCAACATGCTGAAGATGAAATAAACGTCTGACGCGACTTTCGCCGCATAGTGCAGGCGGTATCGAGGGCGGGTCGGGCATGGCTTTCACTGCTGAGCCCCGGTCCCGATAAGCCGGACCGGGGTCTCGTTGATGTGGATATGATCGTGTTCGCAAAAGCGCCATGCCCTTTCGCGGGTCATGTTGCGGTTACTTCACGGATGCCGGGTGCGCGATGACCGGGCAGTTGATCGTCACTTTCAGCGGTTTCAAGCCGAACAGCCACGGGTTGCCTTCGCCCTCGGTCGCAGCGCTGGTGATGAGCTTCGCCTCAACGAGTTCTTTCAGGTCTTCGAAGGACTTGATGCGGCGCACTTTGCCAGCTTTGACGGCCTCAGGCGTCCACGCAACGACGTGAGCATCCCACAGCGGGCTGTAATTGTTGTTGTCGGACGAGTCCGAATTGTCCGGGCCGAACGGGAAAACGTTGATCGGGTCGATGCCGCCATTCGCGAGCGACAGCTCAAAGCCCTGAAATTCAGGATTATTCACGTCCGAGATGCCGTTCACCACTGGCGAGAAGCCGAGCAGCGCGGATTTGTCCGACGGCTCGGATTTGCCGAAAGCCGGTATCAGCGCAAGCTTGGGCGCATAGACGCCCTGTTCGAGCACCGCCGCCAGATCGAGCGAGACGTCGGTGACGAGGTGATAGAAATATTGCTTGCCGCCCTGAAAGCCGTCGAGCAGGGAGAGCGTCACGGTGCGCTTCTTCAGGTCGATGCTTTTCAGCCGGTCGTGGGCGCCTGACTTGTTCTGCACGATCTGCACATTCAGAACCACGCCGGAAGGCATGACGGCGAGCGAGGAGTAGTTGGCGTCGGCGACTGCGCCGGGTTTGAACGAGGCTGGCGGAAACGGGTTGGGCGATCCCGGCTTCACCTCCCATTTCGGCGAAAAGTCCACGTCGCCGGGAAACTTGATGAGGCCGCCTTCCAGCTTGACCGGCATTGCGCCGGGCGTGCCGACGGCGTGCTTCATCTTCGGGGCGAAGTTCACGCCCAGCTTTTCGGCGACTGCATAGTCCGACGCTTCGGTGATGATGTAGAACACATCCTCGCCCTTGGTCGACAGGCCGCGAAACAGCGGGAGCGTCGCCGTCGCCTTGTTGTAGGTGAAATCGACCGCAAGCGTGCTTTTCAGGTAAACATTGTCTTCCGGCTTGAATTTGACGGCGGTTGCTGGCGAATATGCCGTGCGTCCCGACTCCTTGGCCTCGAGCGCCTGGATTTCGGCGACTTCCTTCAGCGCATCCGCTGCGCTGGCGCCTAGACTCGCGCTGGCGATCATGATTGCCGCCAAGATACTGGTTTTCATACGATTTCCTTTTCCTTGATTGGACGTCTGGCGAGCGCCAGACTGTCGTCGTCCGTTGTCAACTCGTGTTGACAACCTCAAGGGAAGCATGAGCGAAGCCCCGATTAGAAATATCCGTTTCGCATGGTTTCATTCGGAAACGATATTTCAGGCGCAGCCCACCCCGCGGGTAATTTGTTGACCTCGAACTCCGAGCTGGCGGCCAAAATTGCTGTTGCTTGGATGGCCTGAAGTTCGCTGCCAAGTTATAACAGAAGTTGGCGCTTACTGGTCATGCCGCCTTTTCATCCTCATACGCTGGTAATAAGATTGGGCATGAAAGACGCATCAAGAGCTCGTTTGGATCGGCTTTTATGGACGCAGAGGTTACGCTCAGTTGCCTTACCCGTAATTGTTCTTTCCTTTGTGTCAGGCGTTGCAATGTGGCTATGGAGCCCGGGCGCCGTGGCCAGCCGCTCAAATACCGTAGGAACCGTCCAAAGTTGGACACGAGGCCAAACGCAAACGGGCCTCGGTCGGCTTTTTATGACCGTGCGTCTTAACGACGGCAGGATAGTCGTCATTTCTGACAATACGCGACGAACTCCTGTTAAAGATGGAAATATCGAAGTTGAAGAGTTGACTTACAAAAGCGGCCAACAGCTCTTCAGGTGGAGACAATGACCCTTAGCTCATTGACACCAAAGCGTTCCGAGTAATTTCCCAGGGATTGTAAATGGTTTCCTCGCCGCTGTTGCCGCGTGGCCTGAAATACGGCGCTCTGCTAAACATTCGATTGCGGCTTTGCCTCCATATACGTGAAAACGCGCTTCGGATGGCCTAATGTTTGGTTCGGCGGGAACTTAATCTTCAACTTGTCAGGCTGTTAAATTGAGGAGTGAGTATATGATTCTGGCACGAAACTTGGGCTGAAGCGCGTCTGGGGAGGGCTCGATGAAATTTGAAATAATAGGTGTTTATCCCGTTATCGCCCCGGAGCCTTGCCACCTTATCGAGATGGTTGTGACGCAAATGTCGGGTGAAATCGATTTCATGCAGATAACGCAACCTCGCAAAGGCAAGCCGAAAGAAAATTGGCAAGTGCCCTACGACGAAGCTTTTTTGAATCCATCAGGCGACGCTTTTGTCGACGCGTTAAATCAGTATGCTCAACCTGCAGGGCGCAATTTTAGGGTTGCATTTTTTTTCCACTATCTTGACCAAACCGCCTCGTTATTGAGTCAGGCTGGCGCGCTGAAAATTCCGCCTGAAACGCCCGTCCCTGCACGGCTTAATTTTATTCAATATTCCACTCCTTGATCGTACTCTTTGGTCGTCATGAGCAAACTAGAAACGCGCTTCACAACATGCCCGCATGACTGCCCGAGCGTATGCGCGCTGGAGGTGGAAATGCTGGAGGGCGAGCGCATCGGGCGGGTGCGCGGGGCGCAAGATCATCCCTATACGGCGGGCGTCATCTGCGAGAAGGTGGCGCGTTACGCCGAGCGCATCCACCACCCGGACCGACTGTTGCATCCGCTCCAGCGAATGGGCGCCAAGGGCGGCGCCGAGTGGCGCCGGATAAGCTGGGAGGCGGCGCTCGACGAAACGGCGGAAGCGCTGCTAAAGGCCGAGGCGCGTCACGGCCCGGAGGCGGTCTGGCCGTATTATTACGCGGGCACCATGGGCCTCGTGCAGCGCGACGGCATCCAGCGCCTGCGCCACGCCAAGCGATATTCACGCCAGCATTCGACGGTCTGCGTCAGCCTTTCATGGGCCGGATGGCTGGCGGGCGTCGGCGCGGTGCGGGGCGTCGACAGCCGCGAGATGGCGAAATCCGACCTCATCGTGATCTGGGGCACGAACCCCGTGCATACGCAGGTCAACGTGATGACGCTGGTCGCACAGGCGAAAAAGCGCGGCGCCCGCCTCGCCGTGGTCGACGTTTATCAAACCGCCACCATGAAGCAGGCTGATATCCCCGTGCTGATCCGGCCCGGCACGGACGGCGCGCTCGCCTGCGCGATCATGCACTGCCTATTCCGCGACGGCGCCGCCGATTGGGATTATCTGGCGCGCTACACCGATTGCCCGGGCGAATTCGAGGCGCATCTGGCGGACAAAACCCCGGAATGGGCGAGCGCGATCACAGGCATGCCCGCCGCCGAGATCGAGGCGTTCGCCCTAGCCATCGGGGCAACGAAGCGCGCGTTTTTCCGCGTCGGCTATGGCTTCACCCGCTCGCGCAACGGCGCATCAAACATGCACGCGGTATCGTCGATCCCGGCGGTGACGGGCGCGTGGGCGCATGAGGGCGGCGGCGCCTTGCACTCCGGCTCAGGGCTGTTCGGCCTGAACAAATCGCTCATCGAAGGCCACGACGCGCTCGATGCATCGACCCGCCAGCTCGATCAATCGAGGATCGGCGCGATTTTATGCGGCGATGAGCGCGACCTCGGCAGCGGGCCGCCGGTTACAGCGCTCCTCATCCAGAATACAAACCCGGTTTCCATCGCCCCCGAGCAGGCGCTCGTGAAGCGCGGCTTTGCGCGTGAGGATCTGTTCACCTGCGTGCACGAGCAGTTCATGACCGAGACGGCGGAGATGGCGGATATCGTGCTGCCCGCCACGATGTTCATGGAGCACGACGATATCTACCAGGCCGCTGCGCATCCCAGCCTGATGTTCGGGCCGAAGCTGGTGGATGCGCCGGGCGAATGCCGTTCCAATCACTGGCTGCTGAGCGAACTGGCCCGGCGGCTGGGGGCCAAGCATGCGGGCTTTGAGATGAGCGCGCGCGAGATCATCGACTGGACGCTGAAGGCGAGCGGGCGCGGCGACCTAGCGCAGATCGAGCGCGACCGCTGGATCGACTGCACCGCGCCGTTCGAGGACGCGCATTTCCTCAATGGCTTCGCGCATCCGGATGGCAAATTCCGCTTTAAGGTCGATTGGCCGTCTGTGAAGTTTCCAAATCCCGGAGCGCTCGAAATGGCGGACGAAATGCCCCCGATGCCCGATCACTGGGCCGTCACGGAGGAGGCCGATGCGATGCGCCCGTTCCGGCTGGTGACGGCGCCCGCGCGGACGTTCCTTAATTCCAGCTTTACGGAAACTCCCGGCAGCCAGCGGCGCGAGCGTCGGCCCGAGGTGATGATCCATCCGGATGATGCGTCGGCGCTCGGCGTGGCGCATGGTGATCCCGTCGCTATCGGCAATCAGCGCGGGGAGGTGCGCCTGCATGCGAGGCTTTTCGCGGGCGTGCGTCGCGGAGTGGTCATTGCGGAGGGTATCTGGCCGAACAGGGCGCATGAGGGCGGGGCGGGCATCAACACGCTCGTCGGCGCGGATGCGGCAGCGCCTTTTGGCGGCGCCGCCTTCCACGATACGCGCGTATGGCTGAAGGCCAACGTTTGATTTCGGTCAGAACGCGGATTTCACCACGCCGCCATCGACGCGCAGCGCGGCGCCGTTCGTGGCGCTCGACAGCGGGCTGGCGATATAGGCGATGAGTTGCGCGACCTCCATCGGGTCAGCGAAGCGCTGCAGGAGCGATGTCGGGCGGGCTTCCTTGAAAAAGGTTTCCTCCTCGAATGTCTTGCGGTCGACACCCTCGTTTTTCGCGAAGTTGCCCAGAAAGTCATCGACGCCATCTGACATGGTCGGCCCGGGAAGGATGCTGTTCACCGTGACCGCCGTGCCCTTGGTCAACTCCGCAAGCCCGCGCGACACCGCGAGTTGCGCGGTTTTCGTCATGCCGTAATGGATCATCTCGGCGGGGATGTTGACGCCGGATTCGCTTGAGATGAAAATAACGCGGCCCCAGTTGCGCTCAAGCATGCCGGGCATCAGCGCGCGGGAGAGGCGCACGCCGGACATGACGTTCACATCGAAGAACCGCAGCCAGTCCTCATCCGGGATATCGAAAAACGGCTTGGGCTCGAAAATGCCGGCGTTGTTGACAAGAATATCGACCGGGCCGATGGCGTTCACCTGCGCGATGACGCTGTCCGCGCCATCGCCGCTCAGATCGCCGATGACCGCACGGGCGCCCGGCATTTCCGCCAGCGCAGGCGCGACGGACGCCTCGGAGCGGCCATGCAGAATGACCTCCGCGCCCTCCTCATGCAGCAGCCTTGCCGCCGCCCGCCCGATGCCCTTGCTCGATCCGGTGATTAGCGCGCGTTTGCCTTTGAGCCGGTAATCCATCTGAGCCTCTCTCGATTTCGCGACGCTTCGCGGTTCCGCGGCGGAATGTCCGCATTGTGATGTTTACAATATTGACCAGATATTTAAGGTCCGGGCAATCGGCTGAAAAGGAGACGCCTCAATGTTTATCGTGATGAACCGATTTCGCGTGGTCAAGGGGCAGGAGCCTGCGTTTGAGGCTGCCTGGCTGAACCGCGAGGTGCATATCAACCGCGAGCCGGGGTTCGTCGCGTTCCACCTGCTGAAGGGCGCCGAAGCCGAGGATCACACGCTCTATGTCTCCCACACCATCTGGGCGACGCGCGCGCAGTTTGAGGACTGGACTCGCTCGGAGAGCTTCCGCCTCGCGCACAAGGACGCGGGCCAGACCAAAGGCTACTACATCGGCGGCCCGCAACTCGAAATGTTCGACGCGCTGCAGGTGATCAACCCGGCCTGAGGCCGCTACAGGTCTGGGATAATGTTAACGCCGGTTCGCAGCCCCGCCTCGCGCAGTTTTTTGTCCATGGTGGCCAGAGGCAAGTTAAGGCGAGATGCAAGTTCCAGATAGCAAGCGTCATAAATCGTGAGCGTATGATCTCGTGCGAGTTCGGTCAGTTTATGAAAAGATCGCTTCGGCGTCGTATAACGTACCGCGACCGGCAACGCGACTAAAAGCTCAAGATTTTCTTGAACCTTGTGCGCCGTCAAGCGCTGGCGCTTTTCGGCTTGCAGCAGAGTATTAGCGACTTCCAAAAACCAAGGATTTGGTGTAACCGCGCCATTCAAGCGCACGTATTCAAGAACAACATCAGTTGCTTTTGTAGCCTCATCCTCGAAACACCAGGTCAACGCGACTGACGCATCAAGGACGATCACTTGCGGCCTTCATCTCTGAGTTCTTTCCAGGAAAGACCGCCCAAGGTCGAACCTTTACGCAGATCTTTCAAACGCCGCACGGCTTCATCAATGGAGGTTTGATCACGCTGCTTTTCGGCGGGCGAGAGTTTGGCCACCGGCTTGCCAGCACGGGTAATGATGATTTCCTCACCCTGCTCGGCGCGGTCGAGGAGCGCTGCGAGGTCCTCGGAGGCGTCGGCGGTCGTCGTCTTTTCCGTGTTGCATCATAACGCCTTTATGGATACAGCGCTACAACTCAGGTGTTGCGAACGTTGCTCCCCAACGTAGTTTTCTTTACCTGCACGCTTTCCGTTACGATGCTTGCTTGCAAATCAGTTTGCCGAACAAAAACTACCTTTTTAAGCGATTCCTGAGGTTTTACATCACCCGGCAGGTAAAACCCCGTAACGCCTTTTACAATCTCTTGCCTGATTTTGGCAATAATAACGGCTTCTGCAATTGCAAAGAACAGGACTATTGCAACTAACAATACATAGAACGACCACCATAAAAGATGTCCGGCAAATGATCCAGCAACAGCACCTAGCAAACCACCCCCTAAAGAGTCTGCAAATTCGCCACCTCTTTGAGAAATATAGTAGAAACCACCGATAGCTCCAATGACTGCACCTGTATTTCTAAAGCTTTGCTTTTCTTTTTCACTTTCTGGCATGAAACCCTCACAAATAAAAAAAAATTAAAGTATAATTTTCTTAATACTTTGCGGGGGGGGGGGAGGCAATAAGACTAATGTCTTATTGATTTAGTCGGAACGGGAGGGCGCCGTTGTCGGGCGTCAGCGTCACGGTAGCTGAGACGCGGGCGGGGATTTCGCCGCGATATTCCGGGCGGAATTTGCGCAGGAGTTGCGTGAGCGCGAGGCTGTTCTCGATGATCGACAACTGGCCGCCGATGCAACTGCGCTTGCCGAGCGAAAACGGCATGTATATGTACGGGTGGGTCGCCTGCCGCGCGCGGATGGCGTCGGGCATGAAGCGCATCGGATCGAAGCGCTCCGGGTCCGGCCACCACTTCTCAGAGTGATGCACCACATAGGCTGACAGCACCATCTTGTCGCCCGGCGCGACCGTCTGCCCGGCGATCTCGTCGTCCGCCGTCGCGACCCGGATGAAGCTCCAGATCGGTGGATAAAGCCGCATCGTTTCGTAGATCACGGCGCGGGTGTAATGCAGGTTTTGCAACTCCTGCCAGTTCGGCGTGCGGTCGCCGTAAACTGCATGCCCCTCGGCGAGGATACGGTCGCCGACCTCCGGGTGCAGGTGGATGAGATAGAACGCCCAGGCGAGCGTCAGCGCGGTCGTCTCCGTGCCGGCCCACAGATATTGCTTCATCTCGTCCAGCACCTGCTGGCGGTCGAATTCTGGTTTGGCGTCATCCGCCATCAGCCCGTCGAGGATGGTCATCAGCGTTTTTTCGCGATGGTCGCGCGGCACGGCGCCGAGCACCTGCGGGGGCACGGAAATCCACGTGTTGATGGCGTCGGCGGCGTCGTTCTCCAGAGGCACCTCGGACAACTCGCCATTCACCTTCTGCAGCCGTATGTTCCTGTGCTGCGCCACGTCCGTGTAGGTTTTGACGGCCGAGAACACCGCCTCCGGATTGAACGGCATGTCGCGATCGAACAGCGCCTTGCAGATCATGGAGGCGGCGAGCGTCCATGTTTCCTGCAGCATGTTGAATTCCTCGCCGGTCTCCGCCAGCCGCTCCCATGCGCGCGAGCGATCCTGCACGGATGACATGAGATAGGGCACGTAGCCGGTGAACATCATCGGCTGGAAGGCGGGCTGCTGCGGCATCCGGATTTTCTGCCAGAGCGCGCCGTCGACGGTGATCATGGACTTGCCGAAAATCGGCGTCAGCCCGTCGAAGTATTTGCCGTATTTGTCGACATGGGTGATGAGGCAATGCTTGAAGTGCGCCGGGTCGGTGAGGAAGAAAATCCGCTCGTCCTTCAAGTTGACCTTGATGCAGCCGCCATACTTGTCCGCCATGCGCAGGAGGTTTTGGATCGGCTGCTCGGATTTGGCCAGCATCGTCAGCTTGAACCAGATGCTTTCGCGCTCGCCGAGCGTTTGAGCGTGTGTGTGCGCGCTATCCATGATTTCCCATGCGGGCGCCCGAATCGCGCCGACCCTTAAACTGAAATTTCCTTGAGCGAGTCATACCACCCGGGTTTTTCGGCTGTCCAGTGCTGCGCCGCAACGTGCCATCTATCCCTGCGACAACTGGACGATAGAGCCTTAATAAAACCGAACTTTCTAATTCTTTGCTGGTGTTGCATATAACGGGAACACTCACGCAAACGTTGCGTTGTGTGTAATCCATGAATGGAGTGACTTAGATGAAAAAAATAATCATTGCAGCTATGGCCGTTGGCATGTTTTCGCCAGCCGCTTTCGCCGACTCCGTGGCCTCGAAAGAAGAAACCGCGAAAATTGTTGAAGCCTTGAAGGATTGGGGCTGCGAGCCGGGCGACGAGATCGAAAAAGAGGATTCCGGCATCTTCGAACTCGACGACGCCAAATGCAAAGCCGGTCAGTATGACATCAAACTCAGCAAAGATTTCAAAGTGACCGTCATCACTGCTGACTAACGTCATTCATAATGGGCGCGGACGCTTCGGCGTTTGCGCTCGTTTCCTTGAAATGTACTTTCTCGCCATCCACCCAGGCATCGCCGGATGCAATAAGACGCAGAGCGTGCGGATAAAGTTTATGCTCGGCGGCCAGCACGCGCGCGCCAAGAGTTTCGGGAGTGTCCCCGGATAAAACCGGCACGCGGGCTTGCGCCACGATCGGCCCCTCATCCATCTCGAACCGAACGAAATGCACCGTGCACCCGGTGACATTTACCCCCGCCTCAAGCACCCTCTCGTGCGTTTTGAGCCCACGAAATGCAGGGAGCAGCGACGGGTGAATATTGAGTTGCCGGTTTCGCCAGATTTCCACAAAATCGGCGGTAAGCAATCGCATGAAACCCGCGTTGCAGATCAGCTCGACGCCAGTATTGATCAGCGCTCGGTGCATATCAGCCTCGAAATCGCCTCGCGTGATATACGCCTTGTGGTCGACGGCGATGGCGGAGACGCCAGCCTCGCGGGCGATATTCAGCCCCTCGGCGTCCGGCCGGTTTGAAATCACCACGGCGATTTCAGCGGGATAGTCGGGCGCGCGGCACGCCTCGATAAGCGCCGCCATGTTCGACCCGCGCCCGGATATAAGGATGCCGACACGCTTTCTGACTGTCATGCCCGCAAATCCAGACGGCCGGTGAACTGGATGGAATCGCCATCGCCTCGCTCTGCCAGTTGGCCGATGCGGTAAGCGGTTTCGCCCGCCGCGCTGAAGCTGGCGATAACTTCATCCGCCCGATCCGGGGCGGCGACGACGACCATCCCGACCCCGCAATTGAACGCCCGCAGCATTTCAGCCTCCGCGACGCGCCCCTCTCGAGCTAGCCACGCGAATACGGCAGGGACCGTGATGGCCGATAGATCGACCTGCGCGGCGATAGATTTCGGCAGCACGCGCGGCAGGTTTTCCGGCAATCCGCCGCCGGTAATGTGCGCAAGCGCCTTGATCGCGCCGGTGGCACGCATCGCTCCAAGAACCGCGCGCACATAAATCCGCGTCGGATCGAGCAGAGCCTCTCCAAGCGCGCGTTGCGGGCTGAAGGGCGCGGGCGCATCCCATAGCAGGCCGGTCTGAGCCACGATACGACGGACCAGCGAGAAACCGTTCGAATGAACCCCCGAGGAAGCCAGGGCGATAAGCACGTCACCCGCCGCGATATCCCCTCGCGGCAGCAACGTTCCACGCTCGGCGGCGCCAACGGCAAAACCTGCCAGATCGTAGTCGGCGCCTGCGTATAGGCCCGGCATCTCCGCCGTTTCGCCGCCGATGAGCGCGCAGCCCGCCTGACGGCAGCCCTCAGCGATGCCGGCGACGACATCCCGCGCGACGGCCACGTCGAGCCGGCCGCTTGCATAATAGTCGAGAAAGAACAAGGGCTCCGCGCCTTGCACGACCACATCATTCACGCACATGGCGACGAGATCGACGCCAATGGTCGAGTGCAGGCCGGTCTCTATCGCGATCTTGACCTTGGTGCCGACGCCGTCATTCGCCGCGACCAGCACAGGATCTTTGAAGCCCGCCGCTTTCAGATCGAACAGCCCGCCAAAACCTCCAAGTTCAGCGCCCGACCCGGCCCTTGCTGTCGATGCGGCGAGCGGCTTAATCGCCTTGACGAGCGCCGCGCCCGCGTCGATATCGACGCCTGCCGAGCGGTAATCGAGCGCATCGGGCGACGCGGGAGTTTTATCGGTCATGCGCGCCTTTCGAAATTCCGCCTTGATATTTGCACATTGTATGTCGCAATCATCTTTAGATTTTCGGGTTCGGCCTTTCAAGCGCTAACCGGGCGATCGCCAATGACATCAAGGAACGCCGCCGTGAGGTTGAAAAGCTATTTCGCAAGCGCGCTTATCATGCTGGCTGCGCCCTGCGCACATGCGCAGGGCGGGCAGGGCTCGCTTTTCACGGTCTCGAAAGTGACCGTGCAGGCCGAAGCGCAGGATGCGGTCGAGGCAAAACAGATCGCCATTGCCGAGGGCCAGAAAAAAGCCCTGTACAGCCTGATGAAGCGCCTGACTGGATTCAGTTCGCACAATCGCTTGCCGCAACTTGACGATGCGAGCATCGAGCGCATGGTGGATGGTCTTCAGGTACGGCAGGAGCGATCATCAGGCACGGTTTACCTCGCGCAGCTCGACTATAACTTCCGCGCCAACGCTGTGAAGGATCTGCTCAACCGGTTTGGCATCAGCTACATCGTCGAGCGCGCTCCCGAAGTTCTGGTGCTTCCCGTCTACATTGCTGGCGGCGTCATCCAGCCGAGTGAGAAAAATCCGTGGCTGCAGGCGTGGTCGAGGCTCGACCTGTCGAATTCGCTGTCACCGGTCAAGCTCGTGCAGCCGCGTCCGGATCTGACCGTCGACGCCGCGCGCGCCGCATCCGCGTCGCCGCAAAGCATGGAGGCGATCAACTATCAGTACCGCGCTCAATATCTCGTGCTGGCGCTAGCCGAGATCGACGAACGGGGTGGGCTGAAGGTGCGTCTGGCAGGCCGCGACGCCGTTGGCGCCTTGCGGCTGGAGCGCAGTTTCAAGCCATATGGCGAGGAACCCTCGGTCGCAGCCGAAGATGCCGCCCGCATCGCGCTGAAGGTTTTCGAGGGGCGCTGGAAGCTTCGGCGCCTTGCCAGTCAGGGAGCGCTCGACGGTGGATTGCAGGAGCTGATCCAGGTCGAACTGACCGCACAATTCGCGGGCCTAAAAGAATGGCGCGCTATAAAGGATCGGCTGCAAAAATTGCCGGGCGTCCAGGGTCTCGATATAAAGGCTGTAAATCCGCGCGGCGCGAAGATCGTCCTCGAGTTTCCCGGCGGCGCTGATCGTCTGGCGAAAACGGCGCTCAATCATGGTCTGGCGCTTGAGGGCGGGGACGGAGCATGGCTGCTGCGCTCGCAATAATAACAGGTGGCGGTAGTCCACCGGGAAAGTAACGCTGGCCGTGTATCTGCCAAATATACTGACGGTTTTTCGGCTGGTTTTGACGCCCGTCATCGTGTGGCTGATCGTGTCCGACCAGCTTGCCGAAGCGTTTGCCGGCTGCCTCATTGCGGGCGTGACAGACGCAGCCGACGGCTTTCTGGCGCGGCGGTTCAACTGGCAGACTCAGCTCGGCTCGTTTCTCGACCCAATCGCCGACAAGTTCCTCCTCGTCAGCCTTTATGTCACGCTTGGGGTGCTTGGGCATCTGCCCGCGTGGCTTGCGATCACTGTGGTGAGCCGCGATATTCTCATTGTCGGGGCGGTTCTTTTGTCATGGCTGATGGGCGTGCCCATGCAGATGCGGCCCCTGTTCCTCAGCAAGGTCAACACGGCGGCGCAGGTGGCGTTCGCGCTTCTGGTGCTAGCAGAATTGGCTTTCGCGCCGAGTCTTGGCGCATGGCTGGCTTATGGCGCCTGGATCGTCGGCGCTCTCACAGTCGTGACGGCATCGCATTATGTGATATTATGGCTGAGACACATGTCGAGCGCACCGGAGCAGAATGGTTGAGCAACTGGTTTTAGGCTTGCCTGTCGCGGTTTCCCTTGGCGCTGAGGATTTTCTGATCAGCGATTGCAATGCGTCGGCGGCCCGGCTCGTTCAGGACTGGCCGCATTGGCCCGGACGCGCCTGCGTCATCGTTGGGCCGAAGGGGAGCGGCAAAAGCCATCTGGTCGAGGTCTGGAGCGCAAAGGCGGGGGCGAGGATCGTGCCAGCGACCGCAATCGCGGGAAGCCAGACCGACACGCAGCCCGTCGCCGTGGAGGATGTCGATCAGGGCGGCTTTGACGAGCGCAGCTTCTTTCATCTGCTCAACATGTCGCGGGAGACCGGCTTCGACGTGCTGCTGACGGCGCGCAAGCCTCCGGGAGAATGGGTAGCGAGGCTCCCTGACCTGCGCTCGCGCTTTCGGTCGCTCACGGTGGTTGCCATCGGTGCGCCGGACGATCACCTTTTGCGGCTCCTGATGGTCAAGCATTTCGCCGACCGGCAACTCAGCGTCCAGCCGGACGTGATCGACTATCTTCTCCTTCGCATGGAGCGAAGCGCGGCGGCGGCGGGCGAAATTCCCGCGCTACTCGACAAGGCCGCCATGTCGCATCAGCGCCGCATCACGCGCGCTCTCGCCCGCGACGTCCTCGGGGCGCGGTTCGACGAGGGCGCGGAGACGTAGAGCGCGGTTGTGGCTGATCTGTAATGTTGTCATGATATTGTAAACGGTGAATTCCGAAGTCACCTTCCGCGCTTCGCGGCAGTTGTGCATTTTAATGAGGTCGTTGATATGAGCGTCGCGCATAAACTCGCTGAAAGTTCGGTGAAGCCACACAAGCTGAAAGCGCCGCGCTATTTCAATCGCGAGTTGTCGTGGCTGAACTTCAACGGGCGCGTGCTGCAGGAAGCCGAGAACATGGCTCACCCGCTACTCGAGCGCCTGCGCTTCCTTTCCATATCCGGTTCGAATCTCGATGAATTCTACATGATCCGGATCGGCGAAATTCGCGATCACGCGGCCGAAGGCGATGAGGAGAGGACGCCGGACGGCCTGAGCGCCACGCAGTTGCTCGACAAGGTCGGCTCCGCAGTGAACGCCATGCTGGAGCGGCAGCAAAGCGTGTGGGTGAAGCTGCGGGCCGAGCTTGATCGGGCAGGCATCCGGGTGACGCCGCCCGAGGCTTTGACAGCGGACGAGCAGAAATGGCTTGAGGGCTATTTCCATGAGGTTTTCCCGTCGCCCAAGCCGATCGCTGTCGATAATGATCACGATCTGCCGTTCATTCCGAACAAGGGCTTCGTGCTTGGCGTCGAGTGCGAGAGCCTTGCGCCCGTCGCGCCAGTGCGCATCCAGGCGATCCTGCCGGTGCCGCTCGACATTCCGCGCTTTATACCCGTTCCCGCGAACGGCGAGATGACGCCTGACGGGCACCCCGTCCTCCGCTTCCTGCGCATTGAAGATATCGTCGCATTTTTCGCCGACCGCTATTTCCCCGGTTTTAAAATCACGAGCCGCGGGTTGTTCCGCGTGCTTCGCGACAGCGACCTCGATCTGGAGGAAAAGGCGGAAGATGCGCTGCTGACCATCAAGAAGCGGGTGGAGGACGCGCTGAAGCGTCGCCCCGAAGGCCCGTATATCCGGCTCGACATGGAGCCGACAATCTCCGTGTCGCTGCGGGAGTTCATGCTGCGTCGGCTGGGCGTGGGGCAGGGGCAGGCTTTCGTCAAACGCGAATTCATGGGCATTGCCGATCTGTCGAAGCTGATTGTGCAGGAGCGCCGCGATCTTCAGTTCCCGCCCTATGAGGGGCGTTTCCCCGAGCGGGTGCGCGAGCACAATGGCGATTGCTTTGCAGCGGTCAAGGAGAAGGACTTCGTCGTCCATCATCCTTACGAGAGCTTTGACGTGGTGTTGCAGTTCCTCAAGCAGGCGGCAAACGATCCGGCGGTGGACATCATCAAGTGGACGCTCTACCGGACCAGCAAGACCGATCTCGGCATCGTTCGCGCGCTGACCGACGCCGCCAAGGCCAAGAAGGATGTGACCGCGTTCATCGAGATCAAGGCCCGCTTCGACGAGGAGCTGAACCTGCGTCTGGCCGAGGAAATGCAGGCGGCCGGCGTGCGGGTCGAGTATGGCTTCGACGAGCTGAAGACGCATGCCAAGCTCGGTCTCATCGGCCGGTGGGAGAACGGCAAGCGCGCCATCTACTGCCATCTCGGCACCGGCAACTACCATCCGCAAACCGCCAAGATTTACACCGACCTCTCGTTTTTCACGGCGAACGATGCGATCTGCCGCGACGTGGCCCGCGTGTTCGAAGCCCTGAACGATCGCCGTATTCCATCCGGACTGACGATGCTCGCCAACTCGCCGCACGGCATCCGCGCGCGGATTATGCAGCATATCGACGAGGAGATCATTCACGCCCGCAACGGGCGTCCGGCGGCAATCTGGATGAAAATGAATGCGCTGGTCGATCTGGCGGTCATAGACAAGCTCTATGAAGCCAGCAACGCCGGGGTGGATATCAAGCTTGTGGTGCGCGGCATGTGCTCGCTGGTTCCGGGCGTGAAAGGCCAGTCGGAAAATATCGAAGTGAAAAGCGTCATCGGGCGTTTCCTGGAACACAGCCGCATTTACTGTTTCGGCAACGGTCATGCCATGCCCTCGAACGAGGCGCATGTCTATTTCAGCTCGGCTGACCTGATGCAGCGCAATCTTGACCGCAGGGTCGAGGTCATGGTTCCCCTCACCAACGACACGGTGCAGGAGCAGGTGCTGGAGCAAATCATGGTTGCAATGCTGAAGGATAATGAGCAAAGCTGGATCATAACTCCCGAT
>JBGSLP010000042.1:0-8134 GCA_041740655.1 Alphaproteobacteria bacterium | reverse complement strand
ATGGACGTCTCCGACGGCCTCATCATCGACCTGACACGCCTTTGTCACGCGAGCGGCTGCGGCGCGCGCATCGAAGCCGCCGCGATTCCCCTGTCGGCGCCCGCGCGCGCAGTGATCGCCTCAAACGCCAGCATGTTCATCCCCGCGATCACCGGCGGCGACGATTACGAAATCCTCTGCACCGTCGAACCCGACCGCGAGGCGAGCTTCAAGCATTACGCGGCGCAAGCCGGGGTGAGCGTCACCAAAATCGGCGTTACCACCGCCGAAATTGGCGTCGAGGTGATCGCCGCCGATGGCCAGACTTTGGTCATCCCAACCAGCGGTTACGAGCACTTTAGTTAGATCGGGCCTGCTCAAAAAGCGTTATCGCTTTAGCTCGATATAATGTTGAACCCAGTCGGCGCGAAGAGCACGGGCAAGCTCCATATTCTCGAACTCAAAGCCAAAGCTCAAGGATTGCAAATAGGAATCATTTCGGTTCTTTATCCATCGACTGATTTCGCCTTCTACCGCTAGATGACCGCGCGGTGTTGCTGCAAAAATCCTGATTCTAGAACCATCGCTAATCAACGACGCAACTTTAGCCTCTCCACGCAAAGTTCGGTCTAACTCAGAAAGCGATTTGCAAGAATCCTTGATGTCTCTAACTTCGACCGAAGTATTGGCCACTCCCTGAAACCCGGACAACGATGCTTTTAATTTCACGTCGCATTCGTTGACATGCCTTTTGATAACTTTCTCCACATCCATCTCAAAAAAATTGTCCCCGTCGTTTAATCGAAACGATGCCATAACCGCCTTCCTCTAAGCGCAAACCATAAACGTCGTGAAATTAAGAAAAACTCACTGTGCGTTTAACTTACATCGAAACGCTTGTTGCGCGGGCGCCTCAATTTTTTTATGGTCACGCCGGGTTTACAGCCTGGGGGAAATAAAACGGGCCGCCGCCGCGCAATGCGGCGCGTGTCAATCGCGCTGCCCGAAAACCAACAATAAGGACGGAACGTCATGGAATTGGACACGATTGTTTGGGCCATAATCGGCAGCGGCGCGCTTGCGCTTCTCTACAGCGTCTGGGCGGGAAGGACGGTGCTTGCGGCCAGTCAGGGCAACAAGCGGATGATCGAAATCGCCACCGCCATTCAGGAGGGCGCGACGGCGTTTCTGGCGCGGCAATACACGACCATTGCGGGCGTCGGCGCGGTGATTTTCTTGGTGCTGGTGTTTCTGCTGTCCATCCAGGTGGCGATCGGCTTCCTGATCGGCGCTGTGCTCTCCGCCGCAGCCGGGTTCATCGGCATGCTCGTGTCGGTGCGCGCCAACGTACGCACGGCGCAGGCGTCGAGCCGCTCCCTGAGCGCAGGCCTCGACATGGCTTTCAAGGCGGGCGCGATCACGGGCATGCTCGTTGCGGGTCTGGCGCTGCTCGGCGTCACCATTTACTACGCGGTGCTGACCAGCATTTTCGGTTATTCCCCCTCGGACCGCGTCGTGATTGACGCGCTCGTCGCGCTCGGCTTCGGCGCTTCGCTGATCTCGATTTTCGCCCGGCTCGGTGGCGGCATCTTCACCAAAGGCGCCGATGTTGGCGGCGACCTCGTCGGCAAGGTCGAGGCTGGCATTCCTGAGGACGACCCACGCAACCCGGCGACGATTGCCGACAACGTGGGCGATAACGTCGGCGACTGCGCTGGCATGGCGGCTGACCTGTTCGAGACTTACGCGGTGACGCTCGTCGCCACCATGGTTCTCTCCACGATCTATTTCGCGGCAAACCCGATCCTGCCATATGCGATGCTGTACCCGCTCGCGATTGGCGGCGTCTGCATCCTCACATCCATCGCAGGCACGTTCTTCGTCCGGCTCGGCGCTAACCAGTCGATCATGGGCGCACTCTATAAGGGCTTGTTCGCGACCGGCGTTCTCTCGCTCGGCGCGCTATGGCCGGTCACTGACGGGCTGATCGGCATGGATACAACGCTGACCGCCACGGGCGTCACCTTCACCGGCATGAGCCTTTTCTATTGCGGCATCGTCGGCCTTGCGGTGACCGGCCTCATCATCATCATCACCGAGTACTACACAGGCACGGATTACCACCCGGTGCGCTCCATTGCGGCCGCGTCGAAAACCGGCCATGGCACCAACGTCATTCAGGGCCTCGCCATCTCAATGCAGGCGACGGCGGCCCCTGCCATCGTCATCGTCGCGGGCATTCTGGTCACTTATAATCTGGCCGGGCTGTACGGCATCGCGATCGCCACCACGACGATGCTGGCGCTGGCGGGCATGATTGTCGCGCTCGATGCGTTCGGCCCTGTCACGGACAATGCGGGCGGCATCGCGGAAATGGCGAAACTGCCCGAGTCGGTGCGCAAGACGACTGACGCGCTGGACGCCGTCGGAAACACGACAAAGGCTGTCACCAAAGGCTATGCGATTGGCTCGGCGGGCCTTGGCGCGCTCGTGCTGTTCGCGGCCTATGGCGAGGATTTGAAGTATTTCATAGGCAAGGCGAACGCTGCCGGATCGACCGAGTTCGAATATTTCAAAGGCGTCATCGTCGACTTCTCGCTGTCCAACCCGTATGTCGTGGTCGGCCTGTTCCTAGGCGGCTTGCTGCCATACCTGTTCGCCGCCATGGGCATGACGGCGGTCGGTCGTGCGGCAGGCGCCATCGTCGAGGAGGTGCGCCGCCAGTTCCGCGAGAACCCCGGCATCATGACCGGCAAGACGAAGCCCGACTACGGTCGCGCGGTGGATTTGCTCACCAAGGCGGCAATCAAGGAAATGGTCATTCCGTCGCTGCTGCCCGTGCTTTCGCCCGTGGTCTGCTACTACGCGATTTACTTCATAGCGGGCGGCGGTGTTGAGGGCAAATCGGCGGCGTTCTCGGCCGTGGGCGCGATGCTGCTCGGGGTGATCGTGACCGGCCTGTTCGTCGCGATTTCCATGACGTCAGGCGGTGGCGCGTGGGACAACGCCAAAAAGTATATCGAGGAGGGGCATTATGGCGGTAAAGGCTCGGAAGCTCACAAGGCCGCTGTGACTGGCGACACCGTTGGCGATCCTTACAAAGATACTGCCGGCCCTGCGGTTAACCCGATGATCAAGATCACGAACATCGTGGCGCTCCTGTTGCTGGCGGTCTTGGCGCACTAACAAAGAAGGCGTCAATGGCATGATACGCCGCTGACGCCTTTCGTTAGAACTAAACTCGAAGATGTCCGGCGCGTTGTTTTTTTTAGGAGCCGCCGGGAACGCTAGGCTGCGGCCTGCCGATATTTCGGAAGATCGACTTCAAGAGCCCTTCTTCGCCGCCGTAAGACGGTGTCTGGCGCGTCACGAAATCGATGACCTTGCCGTCCTGCAACCCGTAATTCGCGACCCGCTGAACGCTATCTTGCTTATCGAAATAAACCGCGACGACCTGACGGTCTGTAACTTGGGGCTTCATGAACGCCATGGGTCTTTTCGTGGTGGTGGAGATATAGTAATAAACGTCATCGCCCGCCGTCGATTTCGTAGCGGGGGAGCCAAGCGCCAGGGTCACCTGATCCTTGCTCATTCCTTCCTTGACCTGCTGAAGGTCGTCCTCGTTGAACACATGCCCATGCTTTACAACAGTGCCGCCGCAGCCCGCCGCAGCCCCGGCGAGCGCCACGACGCACAGAGCGCGACCGAGCCGTTTTCCGGCCGCAGACACAAAACTCCGATGCACAATTCTCATCATTGGGTTACCATTTTGTTCATTGGAATATTGATTTGACATCATGCTGTGCTTTGCGATCCATTGCCGAAATGATGCACGACAGAGGCTTAATTTTGACCGCCGGGGATTTCAACATAATAACCTGTGATATATATGGTTATCGCCGATTGCGCAGTTCTTAACCGGGGTATAGAGAACGACGATGTTCCGTTGGTTTGCTGACCGTTCCGCCCGCCGCGACGCAGGCGACAAAATCTACGATGCAATTGTGGCGCAGTCACGTGCGCAGGTTTTCTACATGCGATGCGGCGTCCCGGATACATTATTCGGTCGATTCGACATGCTTGTCATACACATGTTCATCGTTCTTCAGAATTTGCGCAAGCTCGGCGGCCGCGAAGGCGAGTTGCTGGGCCGGGACGTTATCGAGGCGTTCATCCGCGAAATGGACAGCATGGTGCGCGACCTGGGCGTGAATGACCTCACCGTGCCGAAGGAAGTCCACAAGATCGCCAATATATTCTTCGCCCAGTTGACCGTTTACATCGACGCCATGGAGCGACGCGATCCCAAAGCGCTGGCGGAGGCGATCCGCAAAAGCTTCCAGTCCGCCGAACCGGGCGCGCGCATCGCCGAAGTCGAACTCACCAACTACGTTCTCGAATCCATCAAGATGATCGGCGTCCTGCCGCTCAATCTCCTGCTGCAGGGCAACATCCAGTTTCCCGAGGTGCGGAGCATCAAGCATGCCGTCTGACGCGGAGCTGCCTCCGCCGCCGTTGTGCTGGCCTGTCGACATCCGCGAAATTGGCGCAAAAGGGCTCAACGGCGAGCGTGCTGCTACGTCGGACGAGAGGCAGGCGCTCGCGGATTTTCTGGGCCTCGTTTCGGCGGAACGGCTTGATGTGCAATACGTTCTGACCCCACGCAGCGGCGGCAAGGCGCGGCTGCGCGGTCACTTGAGCGCAAAGGTGGAGCAGGCCTGCGTGGTCACACATGAAGCTCTGGAGGCGACGGTCGAGGAAGATTTCGATTTCGAGTTCTGGCCCGCCGAGGACCTTGCGGCGTTTGAGCCGGCGGAAGATGCGGTATTCGCCGCGGACGATCCAGATCCGCCCGAGCCGCTCGTCGATGGGCGAATCGATCTTGGCGCGCTTGCAACGGAACTGCTCGGCGTGAGCCTGGATCCCTATCCACGCACTCCCGGCGCGGAGTTCAAGCCGCCTGCCGACGACGGAGCGCTCGCTGAGGACCACCCGTTTGCGGTGCTGTCGAAGCTGAAAACGCGCGGCGGCGCTCACTAAGGCCGCCCTTTCTCTGGCGAAAACGTCAGGCGCTCACGACAGAATGGGTTAATCTGAAACGCCCCGTAACCAAAATTCAGTTGTCTGCCATTTGCAAACAGCTAAGGTCGCGCGACAAAATGGCTTTCACGCCGGATGCGCTCAAGGCGGGAAGCTACAGGGGCAACGTTTAAATGGCGACTTCAATTCGTATCGCGCTTGACGCCATGGGGGGCGATCACGGGCCGTCCGTCGTGATACCAGGCGCAGCGCTTTCCATTGTGCGCCATCCGGACGCCGAGTTCATTTTCTTCGGTAATGAGGCGCAGATTACGGAGGCGCTCGCTGCGCATCCCGATCTTGCCGCGCGATCGCGCATCGTCCACACCGAAGTCTCCATCGCCATGCACGAGAAGCCCAGCCAGGCGCTACGGCACGGCAAGGGGAAGAGCAGCATGTGGCAGGCGCTCGACGCGGTGAAAACCGGAGAGGCGCAGGCGTGCGTTTCAGCCGGCAACACTGGCGCGCTCATGGCGATGGCCGTTTTCTGCCTGCGCACGCTGCCCGGCATCGAGCGGCCGGCGATCGCCGCCATCTGGCCAACTATTTCATCGGAATGCATCGTGCTGGATGTTGGGGCCAATGTCGGCGCCGATGCGACGCAGCTTGTCGATTTCGCCGGGATGGGGGCCGCGTTGGCCCGCGCGCTGTTTCACGTCGAAAAGCCATCAGTCGGGTTGCTCAACATCGGAGTTGAGGAAGTGAAGGGACTGGAGGAGATCAAGCGCGCGGGCGCGGCCCTCAAGAAAGCCGATCTGCCGATTCGCTATCACGGTTTCGTCGAGGGTGACGATGTTGGGAAAGGCTCGGTCGATGTCGTCGTGACGGAAGGTTTCACCGGCAACATCGCCTTGAAAACGGCGGAAGGCACCGCCAAACAGATTGGCGAATATCTACGGGCGGCGATGCGGCGCTCGTTTTTTTCCCGGCTAGGCGCGTTTCTGGCTCAGGGAGCGTTTCGCGCCCTGAAGAACAAGATGGACCCGAGCCAGATGAATGGCGGCATGTTTCTTGGACTGAATGGCATCGTAATCAAAAGCCATGGCGGCGCCGACTCCGTCGGCATAGCAAGCGCAATCGACCTCGCTTACGACATGGCGTCCAGCAAACTCGTGGAAAGCATCGCGAAAGACGTGCAAACGTTTCAAAATGCTCTACAAAACGGCGAAGAAAAGGTCGCTTGAGGTGACAGTGTGACCATGATCCGCTCGGTCGTAAAAAGTGTCGGGGCTTATCTGCCCGCCAACGCTGTCAGCAACGATGATTTGGCGCGCCGGATTGACACGAGCGACGAGTGGATCACGGAGCGCACGGGCATCAAGTCGCGCCATCTGGCGGCAGAGGGCGAATTCACCTCGCATCTCGGGCTGGCAGCGGCGCGTCAGGCGCTTGAGCGCGCCGAGCTTGAGCCGCGCGACATAGATCTGATCGTACTCGCCACGTCCACGCCCGACAGCACGTTCCCGGCCACCGCCACGACGATCCAGGCGCAGCTCGGCATTACGCACGGCGCCGCGTTCGATCTGCAGGCGGTTTGCTCGGGTTTCGTCTATGCCCTCTCGACGGCGGATAACTTCATCAAATCGGGCCAGCACAAGCGGGCGCTTGTCATTGGCGCGGAAACCTTCTCGCGCATCCTCGACTGGGAGGATCGGACGACCTGCGTGCTGTTCGGCGATGGGGGCGGCGCCGTCGTGCTGGAAGGGCAGAGGCAGAGCGGCGGGCCGGGGGATCGCGGTATTCTCAGCTCCGTGCTGCATTCGGACGGTCGCCACAACGACAAGCTTTACGTCGATGGCGGCCCGTCCACGACGAAAACCGTGGGGCATCTGCGGATGCAGGGCAAGGAAGTGTTTCGCTTCGCGGTGAACGCCATCTCCAGCGTCGTCGAGGAAACCCTCGCGGCGAACGAACTGAAAGCCGCCGACATAGACTGGTTCGTGCCGCATCAGGCCAACAAGCGCATCTTGGACGGCACGGCGAAGAAACTGGGCATCGACCCGGACAAGATCGTCATCACCCTCGACCGGCATGGCAATACGTCCGCAGCATCCATCCCGCTGGCGCTCAATGTCGCGTATGAAGATGGCCGCATCAAGCGCGGCGATCTGATCCTGCTGGAGGCGATGGGGGGCGGTTTCACTTGGGGCGCATCGCTTTTGCGCTGGTAGCTGTGTCATTTCGCGCAAAAATGCCGCTACAATCCTCAAAATCGTAGGAAAATCATGCAGATGGCCGTTGACCAAACCGCTACGGCTTGATTACTATGATAAAAGTCCTCCTTTAGCGGGGGGGTGGGACGACCATGGATACAAACAGCAAAACACTCACCAGAGCCGATCTCGCAGAAGCCGTATTCGCCAAGGTTGGATTGCCTCGCAACGAGGCCGCTGATCTGGTCGAGTTGGTGCTGAAGGAGATTGTGTCCGGTCTGGAAAAAGGGCAGGCGGTAAAGCTGTCGTCCTTCGGCTCCTTCGGCATTCGCGAAAAATCCCAGCGCATCGGGCGCAATCCGAAAACAGGCGAACTGGTGCCGATCACGCCCCGCCGGGTGCTGGTGTTCAAGGCGAGCAATATTATGAAGGATCGGATCAAGTCTGGTCTGCTGGACGGCTAAAGCGGCAATTTTAGCGCCATCCAGAAGCCGGTCTTGACGCCGTAGCGTCATGTCAGAGGGGGCCTGCCGTGGATAACAAATCTCCGGGTGCATTCCGCACGATCAGCGAAGTCTCGACCGAACTGGAAGTGCCTAAGCATGTTTTGCGATTCTGGGAGAGCAAATTCGCCCAGATCAAGCCGATGAAGCTTGGCGGTGGTCGTCGTTATTATCGGCCTGAAGATCTCGATCTGCTGCGCGGCATTCGCGGCCTGCTTTACGATCGCGGTTACACCATCAAGGGCGTGCAGAAGATTTTCCGCGAAAACGGGGTGCGCTTCGTGAAGGAGTTTTCCAAGCCGCATGATGAAAAACCCGCTAAGGCGCCGGTGATCCCCGATCTGGCGGCGGACGCGGCTGCGGGGCGGATGAAACGCGGCGCTGCAAAGACCGACGCGGCGGCGGCAGGCAAACCCGTGG
>JBGSLP010000041.1:0-3425 GCA_041740655.1 Alphaproteobacteria bacterium | reverse complement strand
CGCAACATCATGGAGCCATCCATCGCCGCCGCCAAGGCGGGCGTGACCACCGGCGAATGGGGCGAAACGCTGCGGCAGGTCTTTGGCGAGTATCGCGCGCCGACGGGCGTGGGCAAAGCTGCGAACGCCAGCGCTGCCGGGCTGGATGATATCCGCGCGTCGGTCGACGCCGTATCGGCAAAGCTGGGCCGACGCCTCAAATTCCTGGTCGGCAAACCGGGTCTCGACGGTCACTCCAATGGCGCGGAACAGATTGCGGCGCGCGCCCGCGACTGCGGCATGGAGGTCGTCTACGAAGGCATCCGCCTGACACCAGCGCAAATCGTCAACGCCGCGCTTGAGGAAAGCGTGCATGTCGTGGGGCTATCCATCCTCTCCGGCAGTCACGTGCCGCTCGTGCGCGACATCATGGATCGCATGCGCGCGGCGGGTCTTCAGGACATCCCCGTCGTCGTCGGCGGCATCATTCCCCCTGATGACGAGAAGCTGCTTAAAGCCGCGGGCGTCGGGGCTGTCTACACACCCAAGGATTTCCAGATCAACGACATCATGGGCGGCATAGTCGCGCTGGTGGGCGGCGAGGCCCGGGCTGCTTAAGTTCGGCGGGGCGGCGTTGTTTTGAATCGAGAACCGCAATGCTGAACGAAGCGCCACGCGACACGCCGATCATTCGGGCGATGAACAAGACGGATGACGAAGATCCGCTTTTGACGACGAATCGTCGGCTGCTTTATATCGCCACCGCAATCCTCATCCTGATGGGGTTTTACGCGCTCTATTTTGTCTCTCCCGTGATCGTGCCGATCATTCTGGCGGTTCTCATCACAATGCTGCTTACGCCAGTCCGGCGGCAATTCGACAAGCTCGGCCTGCCGCGCCCGGTCAGTTCGCTTTTTGTCGTGGTGCTGTTTTTTTCGGTGCTTGGCGGCGGGGCTTACGCACTGTCCGGCCCCGTCCAGGCGTGGATGGAGCGCGTACCAAAGGGCGGTGAGAAAATCGAACTCATGCTTCGATCGCTCAAGAAGCCGTTCGCCCAGATCAGCAAGGCGTCGGAGGAGATCGAGCAGGCCACCAACATGCAGGGTACGGGCTCTCCTCAAAAGGTGCAGATCGCCCTTCCAACCCTCTCCGAGCGGGTCGTGGGCGGCACCTCGCAATTGCTGGCGTCAGTCTCGGTTATCACGGTGCTCGTATTTTTTCTGCTTTCCGCCGGCGATACCTTTCTGCGAAAGCTCGTATCGGTGATTCCGTCGCTGCACGATAAAAAACAAACCGTCGACGTCATCCGAAACATCGAAACCGATATATCGTTCTACCTTATTTTGCTGACGACCCTCAACATCGGGCTGGGCGTCGGCGTCGCCGCCATCACCGCTGCGATGGGCATACCCGATCCGCTGTTGTGGGGCGTGCTGACCGCCGTTCTCAGCTTCGCGCCTTACGTTGGCGAAATGGCGATCCTTGTCATACTGTTCGTCATTTCCATGTTGACATTCGACACTCTCGTCGAAGCGCTCGTCGTGCCCGTTGCATTCCTCGTTCTGATGACCGCAGTTCACCTTATCGGGCCGTTGATCATACGCCGGAAACTGTTCCTGAACCCGGTGGCCGTATTCATAACCGTGATCGTGTTGGGCTGGATGTGGGGCGTTGTTGGCGCATTGATCGCCGTGCCGTTGCTGGCCAGCTTCAAGGTGATTTGCGAGCGCATCGAACGGCTGCATCCCATCGCTGCGTTTTTGACCCCCTAAGCCGGATCACGGCTTGTTATGCGCGGCATCACAAACATTCGTTTTCATTACCTGCCCATGCGCACTACATCGACCCTACGCTGACATTGCAGCGCGTACTCACTAACTTCGAAAGAGAAATTGCTATGACTCGCACAGTTGCGGCTCCACACAGTGCACATTCCGATCTGCGTACTGGCGCCGTTGAACGTCTGACCACCCTCGTCTCGTCCATCGAGAGCTACATCCAATATCGTCGCGATCGCCGCGCGCTTCTTGAACTCGACAATCATTTGCTGAAGGACATCGGCCTCAGCCGCGCGGACGCAGAACGCATTGCAGATACATCCTTCCGCCACTGGCAGAATAAGGTCTGACCTGACGGACGCGAATTAATCATTCCTGGCGGAAACGCTTTCCCGACGTCGAATTAGTTGGGAACGATAATGGACAGAAAATTGGCGTGTTGATGCGCGAAAAGCATCGACGCCTTTCATTCCGCCAGGGAGTTTTCCATGCGCCTACTGATTTCAATCGCGTTCTTGCTCGCTGCGGCCCCTGCTCACGCTGGCGATATTAAAGCGACGTCATCGATTGCAGGCGTCACCGTTTTCCCAAATGGGGCGGAAATTACCCGAACGGCGGATATTACCGCGCCGGCTGGTTCGTCGGTGCTCATCCTGCAGGACTTGCCTGCCAACATCGATACGGGATCGGTGCGCGTTGAAGGCGAGATGACCGGCAATGTCGAAATCAGCTCTGTCGACGCAAATCATATATTCATCAAGAAGCCGGGCATGCCCGATATCGCAGACGCCACCGAGCGAAAGCGGCTGGAGGACGAGATTCAGGCGCTACGCGATGAGCGCGCCTCGCTCGACGGCGTTATCGAGGCCGCGAACGCGCAGAAAGCGCTTGCGCAAAATCTCGCAAAGCTTCCGCTCTCCGGGCAACCAAACCAGCAGCAAGCCCCTTCGCCCGACTGGAATAACCTGTTCGACCTGATCGGTGGCCGCCTTGGCGAGACCCAGAAATCGATCCTCGCCTCGCAGATCAAGCAGCGCGAGATCGACCGCAAGATCAAGGAATTAGAGGAGCGCCTGAACCGCGAGCCTCCCGAGGAGACCGAGCGCACCGAGGTTCGCGTGTTCATGGAAGCCGCCGCCCTCGCGACCGGCAAAATCCGCATCCGCTATCGCTCCGCCAACGCAGGCTGGAGCCCGGCCTATGATGCGCGGCTGGCGACCGGCGAAAAAGACGGACAGGCCTCGCTCGCCCTGACACGCCGCGCGACGGTGTCGCAGGAAACCGGCGAGGATTGGGAGAACGTGGCGCTCATGTTGTCGACCGCCCGTCCAGGCGGCAGTACAGCCGCCCCGGACATCCGCCCGACCCAGGTCGGTTTTCGCCCGGAATACGCCCCAGCGCCGAAGGCCGTGCTTCGCCAGGCGCCTGCACCCGCGCCCGAGGCCGATACCCTAGGCTATCTGCAGGATAGAAGGCCGAGTGAGGCTATTGCCGCCGCTCCTTCGCCAGTGACGCAGGCTGCCGCGATCATCGAAAACTCGACCTATCAGGCGCTTTTCAAAATCCCCGCCAAGGTGAGCATAAAAACCGGTTCGGGCGACAAAAAAGTCGTCATCTCGACCGAGACGATAAAGCCGACGGTCAAGATCATTTCTGTTCCCAAGCAAA
>JBGSLP010000040.1:0-5279 GCA_041740655.1 Alphaproteobacteria bacterium | reverse complement strand
GGCGTGCGTTACCAGATACCGATCAACAAGGCCTGGCTGTTCCGCGCCGATGCGACCTATCAGGTGACCGAAGGCTCTCAGGATGACAGCTTCGGACTTCGAACCGAGGTGCGCCGGAAATTCTGACCTGAGGCGAGCCGGTGCAATACTGGCTCGCCTTTTTTTAAGGCTTGCTCAGACGACCGTGCCGAAAAGTTTGCCGATCCCGGCGGTGATCGCCAGAGCGAGCGCGCCCCAGAATGTGACCCTTGCCGTTGCCCGCCAGATATTCGCGCCCCCAGCTTTGGCTCCAATGGCGCCGAGCAGCGCGAGAAAGCCCAGCGAGGCGACAGACACTATCGCCACAAGCATGTTCGCGGGCGCAATGACAACCATGAGCAAGGGCATCGCTGCCCCGACCGCGAATGTCACGGCGGAGGTGAGCGCCGCCTGCACAGGCCGCGCGGTTGTGATTTCCGATATGCCAAGCTCGTCACGGGCGTGCGCGCCAAGAGCGTCTTTCGCCATGAGCTGCTCGGCGACCTGCCGCGCTAGCCCTGCGTCAAGCCCGCGTCTCACATAGATTTCGGCAAGCTCGTCGAGTTCCGCCTCCGGATCGGTGGCAAGTTCCTCGGTCTCGCGGGCGATATCGGCCTTCTCGGTATCCGATTGCGAACTGACGGAGACATATTCTCCCGCCGCCATCGACATGGCTCCCGCTGCCATGCCGGCGACGCCCGCCACCAGCACGTCGCTCTGGCTCGCGGTCGCCGCAGCGACGCCAACGATGATGCTGGCCGTCGAGATGATCCCGTCATTGGCGCCGAGCACGGCGGCCCGCAGCCAGCCGATACGCTCGACTAGGTGGTTTTCGGCATGCTGGCGAAGGCGGCTCATGAGGATACCTCGAATATAAAGTAGATCATGCGCTCGTCGTCGGACCTTAGCCAGCCGCGATTTCATCCTCCAGCGCCGCGAGTTGCAATTTCGTGGCGGCGGCGGCGGCACGCTCGATGGCGCGAAACCGCGTGACGACGGCAAGGCCGACCGCTGTCAGTTTCGCTCCGCCGCCGTGCTTGCCCCCGGTCTGCGCCGAGACGACCGGCTTGCCAAAAATCGCGTTCATTTCCTCGACCAGATCCCATGCGCGCTTGTAGGACATGCCCATGGCGCGTGCGCCAGCCGAGATCGACCCGAAAGCGGCGATGCTTTCGAGCAGTTCGATCTTGCCCGGCCCGATGCGCTTGTCATGACCGAAATCTATTCTCAAACTGAGCGAAGGCATGGCGTTTTCCAATCGTGCAGAGCATTTTGCCGCCTTGTCAGGCAGAAGCCGACGCTATGCGTGTCCATCAAGCGGCGCGCGCAACCTTGTGGCCCCGTGGCTGTCAGGGTCGAATGAAACCGCCTTGATGACGGCGAACACTTTCATTCCCGGCACAAGTTGCAGTGCGTGCAACGAGTGGCGCGTGATCCGGGAGACGACCGCTTCGCCGCCGCACGCGAGGCGCAACTCCACGAGCGCCCCCGCCCGCGAACCGATTTCGACGATCTCGCCCTCGAGGATGTTGAGCGCGCTCAAACCTTCAGGCTTTTGCGTCGAAATCATCACGTCGCGCGCGCGCAGCCGTACGCGCATGGTCTGTCCGATCGCGCCGACATTGCCGGGGACATGAATTTCTCCCGCAGCCGAGCGCAGCGTCGACATATCGAAAGCGCTGTCATAGGCGAAAATGCGCGTTTCCAGGATCGCGCCTCCCTGGCCCTGTTCCTCGGGCGGGAGCAGGTCGAGGCGCTGCATGATCGCTCCGGCCGGACCGGCGGCGGTGACGCGTCCGCCCGCCAGCACAACGATATCGGTCGCAAGCCGCGAGACTTCGGCGATGGAGTGGCTGACATAGACGATCGGCGTTTCGGTTTCATCGCGCAGCCGCTCGATATAGGGCATGATCTCGGCCTTGCGGGCGTCGTCAAGCGAGGCGAGCGACTCATCCATCAGCAACAGGCTCGGGCTGGCCAGAAGCGCACGCCCGATGGCGACACGCTGTTTCTCGCCGCCAGACAGAAAGCTCGGTTTGCGTTCGAGCAGATGATCGAGCCCGAGCATCTCGATGATGCGACCGACGTCCCCCGTGCGTTCCGCAGGGGGCGTAAACCAGCGGCCATACAGCAAATTCTGGCGCACGCTCAGATGCGGAAACAGCCTCGCGTCCTGAAAGACATAGCCGATGCGGCGCTTGTGGGCGGGCGTGAACAGCCGTTGATCCGTGTCCACCAGCGTGCGCCCGCCAATCGCGATACGACCATGCTCGGGACGGATCAGGCCACCGATCAAATTGACGAGCGTGGTTTTCCCGGAACCCGACGGCCCGAACAGTGCCGTCAGCCGCCCGGAGCTGGCAAAGCTCGCCTCAAGCTGAAAGGCGCCGAGCGTATGGCGAACATCGACGGTGAGGCTCATCCGAGATCCATCCGCCGTCCGATGCGGCGTGCAAGCAGCTCGGACGCCACTAGCGCCGCCATCGAGATGGCGATCGAAATGAGCGTCAATCGCAGGGCGCCCGCGTCGCCCCCAGGCACTTGCGTGAAAGTGTAGATCGCGGAGGGCAAGGTCTGCGTTTCGCGCGGAATGTTGGACACGAACGTGATGGTCGCGCCGAATTCGCCCATGGCTTTGGCGAATGACAAAATCATCCCCGCGACGATGCCGGGCAGCGCCAAGGGGAGGGTGATCGTCAGGAAGACCCAGAGCGGGCTGGCGCCGAGCGTGCCTGCCGCCGCCTCCAGCTTGCGGTCGATGGCTTCGATGGAAAGACGGATGGCCCGCACCATCAGGGGGAAACCCATGATGGCGCAGGCAAGCGCCGCCCCCGTCCAGCGGAAGGAGAATACGATGCCAAAATTTTCGGCGAGAAAAGAACCGACTGGCCCTCGCGCCCCAAAGGTGAGCAGCAGCAGATAGCCTGTGACGACGGGCGGCAATATCAACGGCAAATGCACGACGCCGTTCAGGATGGATTTCCCCCAGAAGTCACGCCGCGCGAGCAGGAACGCCGTCAGCACGCCAAGCGGCAGGCTTGCCAGCATCGCCCATGTGGCGACCTTGATGCTGAGGTAAACAGCATCCCATTCTTCCGCGCTGAGTTGGAGCCAGCCCATGCGTCAGTTCACGAGCGCCAGAACCTTGAAGCCCTGTCGCTCGAAGATTTCTACCGCTTTTCTCGACTGCAAGTACTTCAGGAATGCGACGGCGTCGGCTTTGCTCGACGAGGCTGTTAGCGCTGCAGGATAGATGATGGGCGCGTGCGTGTTGGCCGGAAACGCGCCAAGGATTCGTACGCCGGGCTCGGCGACCGCGTCGGTCTGGTAAACGATGCCGAGTTTGGCCTCGCCGGTGGATACGAGTTTGAGAGCGGAGCGCACATTTTCAGCCTGAGCGACTTTGCCTTCAACGGACGCCCACACGCCCAGCGCTTCGAGCGCGGCTTTACCGTATTTGCCGGCCGGAACCGCCTTGACATTCGCCATCGCCAGCTTGCCGTCGCCAATCAGTTCGGCGAGCGGAAAACCTTTCTTGATTGTTGCTTTCGCGGTCGAGTCTTCCGGCGCGACGAGCACGATGCTGTTGCCCAGCAACTCGATCTCAGTGCCCGCTTTGGTGATTTTTTTTTCCGAAAGGTATTTCATCCAGTCGAGGTCGGCGGAAATGAAGATGTCGGCGGGCGCCGCATTTTCGATCTGCTTTGCGAGGGCTGAACTCGCCGCATAGGAAATCGTCGCCCGCTTGCCAGTCTCCTGCTCCCATCCCGCGCTGATCTCACCCAGCGCATTCTTCAGGCTGGCGGCGGCGAACACGACGACATTTTCCGCCGCTTTAGCGGCTGGTGAATAACCGCCGAACATAGCGCTGAAGGCAAGAATGGCGGCGGCAAAACGGCGGCGATGCTGCATCGCTAGCTCCTAGTCATAGGTTTTGCGAGTCTCAATCTGATGATCAGAAAAAGCCATCTCCAGCCGACCGATATATACGGACAAATATAACAAGGAAAGCGTTAAACCGTGCCCTTGGCGCGTGGCCAAGCAAGGCTTGGCGAGCCGAAGGTTAGCCGCAAGCGCTTATTTTGCAGTTTTGGCCGTCGTCGTCGCCGTTGTCGATTGCAGCAGCCGTACGGCTTTCTCAGCGTCCGCGAGGCCAGCGCCGTAGTCCTCATCGACACCCGCACGCCCAAGGTCGACGGCGGAGTCCATCAGCGCAGCGCGCAGTTCGTCCGGGGTGGCGTCGGGCTTGCGCTCCAGCATCAGCGCAATGATGCCGCTGATGTGAGCGGCGGCGATCGACGTGCCGGATGAAATGTCGTAACCGCCCTGCGGGGTGGGCGCGAGAATGTCAACGCCCGGAGCCGCTATGGTGATGTGAGAGCCGCGATTTGAGCGGTCGAACACCTCTTTCGACGGCCCGAGCGCGGTCACTGCAATTACGCCGTCATAGGCGGCTGGGTATAGCGGGGGAGATTGCGGCCCGGCGTTTCCCGCCGCCGCGACCAGCACGACGCCCTTGGCCATCGCCCGCTCGAAAAGCCGCTTCAGCAATGGATCGGACGGCCCTGCAAAGCTCAGATTGAACACCCGCGCGTTGCGGCCATAGGCCCAGTCGATGGCGCGAATAAGCGACTCGCTCGTCGCCTCCGCAGGCTTGCCGCGCCCGACCGAGCCGAACGCTTTCGCCGCGAGTATGCGCGATTTATGCGCGATGCCCTTTATCGCGCCCTGCGAGGCGATGACGCCCGCCATGTTGGTGCCGTGGCTTTCCGATGCGAGGCAGGGGGATGCGGGGTAATCGGTCGCATCGAAAGCTTCGTCGACAACGCCCCGCAGTTCGGCGTGTTTGTCATCGATGCAGGTGTCGATCACAGCGACGAACACATCCTTGCCAAGCGCCAGGCGCTGCGCCTCAGGCGCCTTGATGGCCTTGAGGTTATAAGGCAGGCGCACGGCGCGCGATGCGGCGGATGATTTCGCCGGTTTGTCGGCCATAAGCGAATAAACATAGTTCAGATTTGCGGCGACGATGCGCGGATCGGACGCCAGTTGCGTGATCAAATCGTTCAATGGACGGTTATCCGGCAGCCTCAGCTTCAGGAGCTGCGCGTCGAGAAGCACGATCTGCCGTCCGGGGTCGGCAAGCACGTTGTAATCGCGCATAAGTCCAAGCCGAACGTCATCGCCCGCGCTGCTGTTGATGAGAACGAGGATTTCTCGGGCGCGGTGCGGAGCGTTGTCGCCGACCGCAATGGTTTCGG
>JBGSLP010000039.1:0-3939 GCA_041740655.1 Alphaproteobacteria bacterium | reverse complement strand
CTTAATGTTCTTGAAAATCTCCGAGAACTCGGCTAGCGTTTCTTTCAACAATTGAGCGCCCCAGTTTTCCATAGGCAAGTCCATGTTCGCCCAGGTTGCAACCGTCGCCTTTCAGGGAATTGACGCCAAACCTGTGGACGTCCAGGTGCTCATTGCTCCCGGCTTGCCCGCTTTTTCCATTGTCGGCCTCGCCGATAAAGCGGTCGCTGAAAGTCGCGAGCGGGTTCGGGCAGCCCTTACCGCCATCGGTCTCGGGTTGCCGCCCAAACGCATCACCATCAATCTGGCTCCGGCGGATTTGCCCAAGGAGGGCACGCATTACGACTTGCCGATAGCGCTGGGCATCATGGCCGCATGCGGCGCCATCCCAAGCGATCAACTTGAAGATTTCTGCGTTATCGGCGAATTGGGGCTGGACGGCGGCATCGCGCCGGTGGTGGGCGGGCTGCCAGCCGCAATAGGCGCCAATATGCGCGGCAAGGGGCTGATCTGTCCGGCGGGGTCCGGGCCGGAGGCTGCATGGGCGTCAGCGGACCTGCAAATCCTGGCGCCAGACCACATCCTGTCTCTGGTCAATCATTTCAAAGGACTTTCCAGTCTCGTGCGTCCGGAACCCGCCATGAGAAAAGGCAAGGATGCTTACGGCGATTTGCGCGACGTCAAAGGGCAGGAGAACGCAAAGCGCGCTTTGGAGATTGCCGCTGCCGGCGGGCATCACATGCTCATGGTGGGGCCGCCGGGCGCCGGAAAGTCAATGCTTGCGAGTAGGCTTCCATCGATCCTGCCTCCGCTTGAACCGCAGGAACTTCTCGAAGTCGCGATGATTCACAGCATGGCCGGAACCTTGCCACCTTCTGGACTGAGCGACAAGCGTCCGTTCCGTGCGCCTCACCACTCGGCCAGCATGGCCTCCCTTGTAGGAGGCGGGTCGAAGCCACGGCCCGGAGAGGCGGCGCTGGCTCATCTTGGCGTGCTCTTTCTCGATGAATTGCCAGAGTTCAATCCGCAAACCTTGGACGCTCTCCGGCAGCCGCTGGAATCCGGCGAAACCGTCATCGCCCGCGCCAATCACCGCATCACATACCCATCCCGGATGCAGCTCATCGCCGCGATGAATCCTTGCCGCTGCGGTCGCGCAGGCAGTCCGGGCGAGTCCTGCAAGCAGGGGCCTCGTTGCGCGAGCGCATATGCTGCCCGCATTTCTGGACCATTTCTGGATCGTATTGACCTCAAAATCGAGATGACGGCAGTGCGCGCGTCCGATCTGGCGCTCCCAGCGTCCGGGGAGTCGAGCGCTGTCATTCTGCAGCGCGTGGTTGCGGCCCGCGCGCGCCAGACGCGGCGCTTTCAAGACGCCGGGCTGCCCGACATACGAGTGAACGCCTATTGTCCGGCGGCTCTCCTGGAGGAGGATTGCGCGTTTGACACGGAGGCGCGGAAATTCTTCAACGATGCGGCGTCGCAACTGCAATTATCAGCGCGGGGCTACTATCGGGCGCTTCGCGTCGCACGAACTCTCGCTGATCTGGATGACGAGGATTGCGTGCGGCGTTTGCATGTGGCGGAGGCCCTGAGCTATAGAGGAGAGCCAATGCAACTGGCTGCTGCATAAATTCAGTAGTTTTGTCGCAGGCGGTAGTTTATGGGGTCAGCGCTTTTTTCATCGCAGCTTTATGGCAAGTGTATTAGGCTCTGGAACACGAAAAGTATTAGGTTGGGCTGAATTAAAGCATCTCGATCAATAAATGAGCTGACGGCGAAAACAGAATGTATCGCCGGATGTCTCCTGGGGCGCATTTAGGCTGCTGGCATGAAAGAGCATCCTGACAAATTATCGTTCCCGGCGACCGTCGCCAATTCAAGCCTCACTCGGCTAAGAGCGTCCTTACAGGAAAATAACATGGTTCTCAGTCCGCGCCGGATGGTCAACCGGATTAAGCCACCGCGGCGATTACCCGGAATGCCGAGCCGACTTTTCCCGTTTCTGCCGAAGGGTATGCCGAAACCGAAGCGGCCTGCGCGCCTGCCGATCATGCCTTACGGGCGCCCGATAAAGATTTACGGCGGCATCGGCAATCTCGAAGTGCGCCTCGCGCGAACGCTCGGGGATCTGCGGCGGGCGCAGAAACTGCGGTATCAGGTTTTCTACGAGGAAATGGCGGCCATCCCCGGTCTGCGGGCCAAACTCAGCCGTCGCGACGAGGATAAGTATGACCAGATATGCGATCATCTTCTGGTCGTCGACAAAGGCGTAACGCCGCTAAAGCCGAAACCCTGGCTTCGACGTCACCGGGTCGTCGGCACCTACCGGGTGCTGCGGCAGGAGATAGCAGAGCGTCATGGCGGATTTTACACGCAAGGGGAATACGATATTGCGCCGCTTATCGCGGCAAAGCGACAGACGCATAAATTTGTTGAACTTGGGCGTTCCTGCGTCCTGAAGCCTTACCGCACGCGGCGCTCGGTCGAGCTTCTCTGGCACGGCCTATGGACCTATGTGCGCGAGCACGGCGCGGATGTCATGATCGGTTGCGCAAGTTTTCCGGGCGTTGACCCGCAACAGCACGCCCTCGCGTTGAGTTTTCTGCATCACCATGCGCGCGCGCCCGAGGAATGGCGGGTCAAGGCGCATCCGAAGCTGTTCGTCGATATGAACATGCTGCGTCCAGATGAGATCGACATGAAAGCGGCGTTGAAGGCGTTGCCGCCTCTCATCAAGGGCTATCTGCGGCTAGGCGCATTTGTGGGCGACGGAGCCGTGGTCGACAGACAGTTCGGAACCACGGACGTCCTTATCATCATGCCGATCGAGGCGATCGACCCTCGCTATTTCTCACATTTCGGCGCGCCAGGCGAAACGACCTCTGAGCTTGATCGGGACTAGTGACGTCAACTGACGAGCAAGCTACCGCCCGCTGACTTCGTAGGCCGCCGTACCGCAGCCTCTGCAACACGTTGTCATCGGACGCCGGTTCATGGCGACTTGTCCCCGGAATTGGTTGCAGATTGCAACCGGCGGCTTGGCTATGCAGATGCTGCGATGCTAAAAACATGATGAAAGCCAGATCAAACTGGTGAAAAATTCATCGTTGGAACTGGAATGCAGGATCTATCATCGTTTCTGTTCGTCGTCGCGCTCTGGCTCGGGGCCAGCGTCGGCTTGTGGTGGGTGCACCGCGAGGGCCTGCGGCGGAAACGGCGACGTCAGCGCGAAGTCGTGGCCCGGATATGGAGCAAAGTCCGCTCGGCCCAGGCTGTCTATGACGAAATTCGCCAGGATGGCGAAGAGTGGGCGGCGATACCCGAAAGCGGCGCCGCCACAAACGTTTCCGGCGTGGATGAGCAAGGCGAGGCGAACTCGGCAGACCCGGCGCTCGCCCTTCGAAACCGCACCACCATGCTGCTGCGGCGCGTGCAGGAAGCCGGACCGTTTTTCGACTCGGTCCGCGCGCTCCACCCCGAGATGCAGCGACTGCTTGGCATCGATACCTGCCCGCCTCTTTCGGAAATCCTACAGATAAGGCGGGATTTGTGGGCTGCATCCGAGATCATTCTCATTGACGATATCGCAGCCCTTGGCGACGCCTTCGCTGAGCCGGGCAGCTACAAGCGATTTTGCGAAGACGCCCGCCGCCTGTTGTTCAAGGGCGAGGCCGAGGCGGTTGGCGCGGACGATCTGCTGGATTTGCGGCTCTCCGTCGCCCGCACGGATGTCGAGCTGTTCGCGGCTGGCGTCGAGGAGGAAATCCTCGCAGCGGAAGAACGCGAGCGCCTGCCGACGCCTGCGGAGATCATCAGCTATCCTGTCGCCGCAGTGCGCGCCATCCCCGGCCAGTGGCGCGTTTTCCGCGCGTATGCAGGCGAGTCGATGGAGCATGTGAGGCTGGCGGCGCGAAACCTGCGCGAGTCGCAGACCGTCGCCGAGGCGCTGAGCGAATT
>JBGSLP010000038.1:0-14480 GCA_041740655.1 Alphaproteobacteria bacterium | reverse complement strand
CCTGCAAGAAACTCAACTCGCTTTAGCCATCGCAGCAACGCCCATGGGGATAATGCGGACTCGATCGAGGCCGCCGCATTGACATATACGGGTTGCGATGGCCCGAGCGGCGCGGTCTGGTAGAGCGTCGAAAACGCTTTCACCCGCACAAGACCGCTCCGCGACATTGCATCGCGCGCCATTAAAACAGTTTCTGAGGGAGTTCCCCACACGCTTGTCATATTTGCGCCAAACGCAATGAGAATCATGGAGATATCCTTAGCGGCTGAAAAAATATGCAAGGAGTTAAGGAACGGGATCGCGAACCGGGAATTAGTGCATGAGCCGCATAGCATTTTTTATGCGCGCCGTTGTTAGTTAAAGCCATTACATTGAAGGAAGTGATATGATTTTTTATCCGACCGAACGCATTGCGCTGTTTATTGATGGCGCCAATCTTTACGCCACCGCCAAGGCGCTCAGCTTTGACATTGATTACAAACGGCTTTTGACGTTATTCCGCACGAAGGGCAGGCTTATCCGCGCTCTGTATTACACCGCGCTGGCGGAGGATCAGGAATATTCGTCCATCCGCCCGCTCATCGACTGGCTGGATTACAACGGCTACACGATGGTGACCAAGCCGACCAAGGAATTCACTGACGCGGCCGGCCGGCGCAAGATCAAGGGCAATATGGACATCGAGCTTGCGGTCGACTCGATGGAGTTGGCCGAGCACCTCGATCATATCGTCCTGTTTTCGGGCGATGGCGATTTCCGGACGCTTGTCGAAGCGCTCCAGCAAAAGGGCAAGCGCGTCAGTGTGGTGTCGACGCTGAACACGCAGCCGCCAATGGTGGCTGACGAACTGCGTCGTCAGGCTGACCAGTTTATCGACCTTTACGATCTCGAAAAGGAAATATGCCGCGAAGGCTCTGAGCGGTTGCCTCGCGACCCAGGCAGCCGCCGTCCTCCCAGAGATCCTGAAGACGAAGAATTTCTGAACGTTTAAGGCGGTTGTCTTGACGGGCGAGCCAGTTTCAGCGCTGGCGAGAGCGGAGCCGGGTTTGGATTGCCCGCTGTGTCCTCGCCTAGTTGATTTCCGCTGCCAGAACCGTGCGGCCTACCCGGAGTGGTTCAACGCTCCGGTGCCATCCTTTGGCGACCCGCAAGCCGCCCTTCTCATTGTCGGCCTTGCTCCGGGCCTGCGCGGAGCAAATCGCACGGGGCGACCATTCACCGGCGATTACGCGGGCGACCTGCTTTACGGCACGCTGACAGCTTTCGGCTTCGCGTCGGGCTTGTATGCGGCAGACCCGGATGACGGCCTCACGCTCAGCCAAGCCCTCATATCAAACGCCGTGCGCTGCGTGCCGCCGGAGAATAAACCGACGCCTGCCGAAGCAAACGTCTGCCGTAAGTTTTTGGGCGCCCAGATTGCGGCGCTTCCGAACTTGCGCGCTATCCTTGCGCTTGGCCGCATAGCTCACGAAAGCGTGCTGCGAGCGCTCGACCGACGGATGTCGCAGCACCCGTTTGCACATGGCGCGATGCACGCGATTGACGGCGTCACACTGTTCGACAGCTACCATTGCTCACGCTACAACACGAACACCGGACGGCTTAAGCAGGCAATGTTCGAGGATGTTTTTCGCGCGATCAAAGCCCATCTGGACGATCAGCAAAACTAGTGGGAGCTAAGTCCCGGCTTTGCCCTTCAGCCAGGTCAGCACTTCCTCGGCATGGGTGTCCGGCGGGAATACCGGGTAGAAAACGTGCTCGACGACCCCGTCTTTCAGCACCATCGTCAAACGCTTCAGAAGCGTGTGCTCGTTCAAGTCGAACATCGGCAGCTTCATCGCCATGTCAAGTTCAAAATCCAGATCGGTAAGCAACGGAAACGGCAAGTTAAGGCGCTGCGCCGCCTGCTTCTGCACAGAGGCGCTTTCGCTGCTTATGCCGAAAATGCACACGTCAATTGCCACAAATTTAAGATAGTGATCCCGAAAACCGCACGATTCCAAAGTGCACCCTGCCGCGCCGGGTATCGAGTCCCAGTAGTCGTACAGCGCCGTTTGCCCCGGCACCCTGGTGCGGACATAAACGAAAACTACGGAACGGCCCTTTATCCGGCTGAGACGCACCCAGTCGTTGTTAGTGGAGAGAAGCGCGATGTCGGGGACGGTTAGTCCGGGTAAATGCGCGGCCTGACCGTCATCAACAGGCACGGGGAGATTGTCGGGAAGCTTCGATGGAGAGCGTGGGGCGAACTCCGTCATAACTTCAGCCTTTATCCCTTAACAGACGCGCCTTCTGGCGATCCCAGTCCCGATTTTTCTCAGTCTGCCGTTTGTCGTGATTTTTCTTGCCTTTGGCAAGGGCGAGTTCGAGCTTTGCGCGACCCTGATCGTTGAAGTAAAGCTTGAGGGGCACCAGTGTCATGCCGTCGCGCCGCACCGCGCCGATCAGCTTGTTGATCTGACGCTGATGCAGCAGAAGCTTGCGCGGCCGCTTGGTCTCATGGTTGAGGCGATTGGCCTGCCCGTATTCAGGGATGTAGGCGTTGATGAGAAAAATCTCGCCGCCCTGCTCACCGGCATAGGATTCGGCTATGTTCGCCCTGCCTAGCCGCAGAGCTTTCACCTCCGAACCCTGCAGCATGATCCCGGCCTCGAACGTGTCGAGAACCTCATACTCGAACCGCGCGCGGCGGTTATCCGAGACGATCTTGCGGGGGGCTTCTACCTTCGTGGCCATGGCGTCGCGGTCAGGCCGCTTCCTTCTGTAACAATCCAGCTTTCATCAAAGCGTCGTCGACCTTGCGCCGCGCTCCATCCGACAAGGCGACCAGCGGGAGGCGGACCTCGGCGCTGCAAAAGCCCAATCGCTCCAGCGCGTACTTCACTGGCGCCGGGTTGGTCTCGCAGAACAGGGCGTCATGCAGCGGCATAAGCCGATCCTGAATTTGCAGCGCGCGGGCGAAATCGCCGCCCAGGCAGGCGCGATGAAACTCCGCGCACAGCGCTGGCGCCACATTCGCGGTCACCCCGATGCACCCGTGGCCACCATGCGCCATGACCGCGAGCGCCGTTGCGTCCTCGCCCGACAACTGGATGAAATCCGCACCCATGGCAGCGCGATGCTGGCTGACGCGCGCTATATTGCTGGTCGCGTCCTTCACGCCGACGATATTCTTGAGCGCATAGAGTCGCTGCATGGTGTCGACCGAGATGTCGACAACGCTGCGGGGCGGGATATTGTAGACGATGATCGGAATATCGACGGCGTCGTTGATCGCCTTGAAGTGCTGGAAAAGCCCTTCCTGCGTCGGCTTGTTGTAATAAGGCGCGACGATCAGCACGGCGGCCGCGCCCGCAGCCTTGGCGTGCCTCGACATCTCTATGGCCTCGGCGGTGCTGTTCGATCCCGCCCCAGCAATCACCGGAACACGACCAGCCGCCTGCTGGATGCACACTTCGATAACGCGGTTGTGCTCGTCGTGGCTCAGCGTCGGGGCCTCGCCGGTTGTCCCCGTCGGCACTAGGCCATGCGTTCCCGAGGCGATCTGGAAATCGACCAGCCTGCGGAACGCCGCTTCGTCGAAACCGGCTCCGTCAAACGGCGTGACAAGCGCGGTAAACGATCCCTTGAACATCCTCTTCAGCCTCCCAGCTCAAAAAGGCTCCCCGCCTCTAAGACCGGGCCTTCCGTTATGATTGCGCATACAAAAATGGCGAGCAACGCTTGCTCCGCGAATGGCGATCCGAGACGGTAATCATTTTCGCGCGCGCGAGCAAGACGCCGGTTGAACCCCCGTCAAAGTTCCGCCGGTTTCTTTTTGCATCTTTACATGGCAGTGTTGGGTGCAACCTTTTCCCAAATAAGCGCCTATTGGCGTTTCAGATTGCAAAAAAGGAACCTGTCTCGTTGAAATCAAAGCCTTTTCCCTTCTCGGTGCGCAGCCTGGCGGTCATCTTCGGTGTCGTCGCGGGCGGTGTCGCCCTGCTCGCCAACTTCGATCCGAACGATAAACAGGCTGCGGCGCCTCGGGCCGCAAAGGAAATTCCCCAGAGCACGCCATCCCAGCAATTCACGGTTGGCGTCAAGGCAGGGCTTGAAAAACCGGCTTTTGAGCGCGAAGCGCAGCCGCAGCCCGAGCCGGAAGTCCAGGTTACGCGCGAGCCAGAACCTTCGGTCGATCCAGACCCGGCGCGCGAAACTGCCTCCAACGACGCGGCGGAAGCTGCGCCCGAGCCGGACGATCAGGCTGCCGACGCCGCCGTCATTCAGCAAGAGGCTGCAGCCGCGCCGTCGACGCCAGAGCCTGCCGCAGCGCCATCCCCGGCCATTATCCCCGTCGTCGACAAAAAATCCCTCAAGCCGCCTTTTCGCTCGGAGTTGAGCGCAGGGCTTGCGCCGCTTCTGAACTACGAAATCTCGGCGCGCGACCTGGAGAATGTGAAGCAGGCCGTGCGGCTGGTCTATAAGGACGATTTCACAACCGCACGCGCCTTGATGCCTAAAATTAACGACCCTGCCGCACGCAAGCTTGTCCACTGGTATATCCTTCGAGCCAGCGGCGTCGACACGCCCTATACCGAGTTGATCAAGTTCCGTGCCGAAAATCCGCTTTGGCCGAGTAGAAAGAGCCTCGACGCCAGCATCGAAGCGGGGCTTCTTTTCCGCGAAACCGATCCGGAAAAAGTCATCAGCTATTTTCAGGAAAAGCCTCCCGAGACGGGCGCGGGCAAGGCGGCTTTCGGCGGAGCCTTGATCGCTACAGGCAACGATGAGCGCGGTAAATCGCTGATCCGCGAAGCATGGCGGCGTCACCTGTTCGACTCAGATATTGAGAAGCGAGTAAGCAGCCGCTTCGGCAAATATCTGACCGACGATGATAACAAGTCGCGGCTGTACTGGCTGATGGCCAAAGAGCCTAAAAAGCGAGCGGCCTCCATCCAGAAATTGCGCAAAGCGCTTCAGGAAGACGTGCCTATTCCGGAAGGGGTTAAGGAAAAAGGCGCAAAAACCGCCGCCAAGTCGCCGTCGAAAGGCGCGAAAACGGCGCAGAACAAGGCCAAGGCGAAAGCGGTAAAAACCGCCGCCAACGCAAAAGCGGCGAAGGTCGCGGGCGACAAAAAGGGCGCCGATAACAAGACCGCAGACGCGACAACGCCAAAAAAGCCGTCATTGGCCGTCGGCCGCGAAGCCCGGCAGGACGCCTCGCAGATTCTCATCCGGGTGAAGGAATTCCGCAAGAAGTCGCGGTGGAAGGACGCTTGGAGCCTGCTGCGCTCCGTGCCACGCGGCGCTGTCGGCACGCTGGAAGGGCCGGACTGGTGGGAGGAGCGGCGCATTCATGTGCGTTACGCCCTCAACACGGGCTACCCCAAAACGGCCTACGACATTGCTCAGAACCACGGCCTGCTGACGGGCGAAGTTCTGTCCGAGGCCGAGTTTCTCGCCGGATGGGTGGCGCTGCGCTTCCTGAAACAGCCGAAGGCGGCGCGTGATCATTTCGCCGTCGCATCGGCTGCTGGCGGCCTGCCTAAGGACAAGGCGCGAGCCTTTTACTGGCTCGGGCGCGCCGAGGGCGAGTTGAAGCGCGGCGCGGAGTCCGTCGCGGCGTATGAGGAAAGCTCAAAACACCATCACACCTTCTACGGTCAGCTTTCTCGTCACGCGCTTGGGTCTGGTGCAACGCCGATCGTGTTCCGCGAGCCGCATACGCCGAGCGCGGCGGAGGTTCGGCAATTCGTCGAAAGCGATATTGCGAAGGCCATCGCCATCGCGCACAAGGCGGAACTCAACACTATCATTCCGGTGTTCCTGTTCGATCTGGCGCGCGGTGTCGAAGACCCCGCCCAGATGTCGCTCGTTGCGGAAATGTCGTTGCGACTCGCCTCGCTGCCGATCACGGTGCGCTTCGCCAAAATCGCCATCAACCGGGGGTTTGCGGTCGAGCATTACGCATTCCCGGCGAGCCTGCCTGCCCCTGAGCAGCAGTGGAAAGACAAAATGGTCGAGACTTCGCTGCTCCATGCTCTGACAAGGCAGGAAAGCGAGTTTAACCCCGGGATTGTCAGCCCGGCAGGCGCGCGCGGCCTCATGCAGTTGATGCCGGCGACGGCCCGCATGGTGGCTCGCGGCCTCAGCGTGAAATATGAACCCAAAAAGCTCGACGATCCCGCATTCAATGTGATGCTAGGCGGCACGTTCCTCCAGCAAATGGTGGATGCGCACGACGGCTCATATATCATGGCGCTAGCAGCCTATAACGCAGGGCCCGGGCGGGTGCGCCAGTGGATCAGGCAGTTCGGCGATCCGCGCAAGGCCGATATGGACCCGATCGACTGGATCGAGCGCATCCCTTTCACCGAGACCCGCGATTACGTCCACAAGATCATGGAGAGCCTTCAGCTTTATCGCGCTAAATTCGAGCGCGCGGGCGTTCGAAAACATCTGGCGTATGATGTGGGCCGAGGTCGCGCAGGATCGAAATTCGAGGTGATGCAGGCCGGGTCGGCAAATTAGCGACGGCTTGCTTACTCGCCTGATGGCTGACACTATGCGGCGACCATGACACCGCGAAGCGCTCACCATGACATCCGACATAGCCTCCACTGACACGCAGAACTGGGAGGATATCTATTACACCTCCCAGGACGGGCTCAAACTTTATGCGCGCCGCTACGGCCAAGCCGAAAGCCAGGCTCGCCCCGTTGTCTGCCTTCCCGGACTGACGCGCAACAGCCGCGATTTCCACAGCCTTGCATCATCGCTCGCCTACAGCCAGGCGCAGCCCCGAACCGTATACTGCCTTGACTATCGCGGGCGCGGATTTTCCGCCTATGACTCGAACTGGCGCAATTACTCGCCGTTCATAGAACTGCTCGACGTGCTCGACTTCATGACGATACAGGGGATCAGCGCGGCCGGCATCGTCGGCACGTCGCGCGGGGGCATCATCGCGATGCTGATGGCCGTGATGCGCCCGTCCGCGATCGGCGCGGTGGTTTTGAACGACATCGGTCCCGTCATAGAGACTGCGGGCCTCGCGCGCATCATGAGCTATGCTGGAAAAATTCCGCTACCCTTCACGTGGCAGGAAGCGACGACGCTCGCCCGTGACATGAACAAGCGGTTTTTCACGCAGGTCGAGCCTGAGGAGTGGGGGGAACTTGCCCGCCAATGGTTCAACGAGGATGGCGAGCGTCCGGCGCCGGGCTACGACACCAATCTGGCGAAAGCGCTGGAGGAAATTGACGTTTCGAAAAAAATGCCGGAGATGTGGCCGCATTTTCAGGCTTTAAGCCGTTTTCCAGTACTCACCTTGCGCGGGGAAAACTCCGATCTGCTGAGCGCCAAAACCGTCGCCGAAATGACGACCAGGCATCCCAAAATGGTGGCTGTCACAATCCGGGGACAGGGTCACGCCCCGCTTCTGCGCGACCGGTTCACCCAGCGCATCATTGCCGACTTCCTACGCGACGCCGACGGATGAGGTTGTGGAAACGTAAAGGAGAGGAAAAGCTCAGATTTAGCTTCGCCCTCTCCAGTTTTTGTTAAATCGCAGCTCTTTACTTAGACGATGTTAAAATCGTTGAAGCTCAGTTCAGTGCCCGCTTCTACTGTTGCGAACTGAACGGCATCGAACTTTGTACCTGCCCCGTCCCGGTCAAACAACACTTGACCGGTTTCCGAGCTATACAAAATCTGAGCTGAAGTTCCGCTTGCGACAACGCCGTTGACAAAGGCGGATACGTCCAGATCGCCCGCTGCAAGACCTTTGAAAATCTTGTTCTCGAGAACAAAAATATCAGAGCCAGCCTCGAAGTCTGTAATCGTATCGATATTCGTCACTACTAGTTTGGAGTCAAAGAAGAACGAGTCTGCGCCTTCGCCGCCTGTGAGAAAGTCATTGCCAGTGGAGCCCGCGAGACGATTTGCGAGTTCGTTTCCTGTCAACACGTTATTCGCACTGTTGCCAGTGCCGTTTACGGCGGTTCCTGTGAGCGTCAAATTTTCCATACCTTTACCGAGTGTGTAGGAAATTGACGCCTCTACCGTGTCTATACCGGAAGAGTCTTTAATTTTGTCTTTAGTGTTGTCGACGCCGTAGGTGTCGTTGCCGGCGCCGCCGTCCAGGACGTCAATGCCGCCGCGCCCATCCAGGTAATCGTCACCATCAAATGTTCTGATTTTGTCTTTGCCTGCAGCACCGAAGATGATGTCATCCACGCCCGTGCCGTCGACGCTAAACGTGGTCGTTAATGAATCAAGCGGGTCGAAGTATACGCCAGCAGCATATTGATCGCCCTCGTCGATGTTCGTAACGGTGTTTGAATTAATGGCGATGGTGTTAGGCGCGATTGAGCCCGTTACGTCGATACCCTCGTCAACAAAGGAAATCACGTTGCCAGTTATGCTGCCGCCACTGTTAGGGGCGTCGCTTTCGAAAACGAAGATGCCAACGACTTTTGAATTCGTGTTTTCATCATTGGCTCCAATGATGGTGTTGTTGGTAATATTCAGATCGGTGTTGCCGTAAGCAAGCACGGCCCCGGAATAGGCCTGCGCCGGGCCAGCATAGCCAATCGCCGTGATCGTATTGCCGGAAATTGTGCCGGTCGAGTTGAGCACCTGAATGCCGTTTTGGGCAATGATCGTCTGATCGCCATTTCCTGTGACCGTAACGCCGGTTACATTTAGGTTTGCTTTATTAAATACTGTGGCGTTTTTCTGGAAATCCGTGATTGAACCGCCGGTCATAGTGAAGTTCAGAATGGCGTCATTGTCGACCTGAACCCCGACGCCCCGCTGTACGCCATTCACAACAGCATTGCCGCCCGGAGTTTCGCCAGCTTCATAGGGATCGCGCACCCCAGTGACGTCAACATCGAGGAGACTGCCAGAGGCATTGCGATAAAACACGCCGACATAGTTTGCTGCGCCGGCGCCGTCGCTTTCGTCAACTGTGTTTCCCTTGCCGTCGCCGTCGACTGTCAGCCCCTGAATGACAACATTCGAGGAATTTTCAACTGTAACAACAGCGCTGATTTCTCGATCGGATGACGTGCGCCCGGTCTCCACAACATTTTCTGGAGCCTTGATAATAACTTCTGCGCCGGATGCCGCCTGGATCGTCAGACCGGTAAATCCGTCGACTTGAACCTGTTCGATGTAGGTGCCGGCGGAGACAACAATCACGTCTCCGTCCGACGCGGAATTTACCGCCTCTTGAATTGTGGCGAAATTTCCCTCGCCGCCTACCAGAATCGTGGCCATTTTGGGTTCCTTTAAAGTATCAAAATCTTACTTGGGCCTAGTGTCCAATCACCCAAGACACCACAACCTATAAGAGCAATATTTAACGAAGATAAAGCCTACTTGCTAGTAAAATAAATTAAAAATGTGTTACATCAAAGTCTCAAATTCCAATGCGCTCAGTTCATTAAAGTTTTAATTAGCTTAAAAGCTCCAATATTCTCACTTGCCGTGTTTTTGCCCGGAAGTCGCCAAAGTCCTGCAATTTAAAGAAAATGTTGCCTAGGCTAACGGGAGAGCGGCGCATGATCGGCCCTTCAAGCTAAAGCTCGCGGCAACGACTTGCGGACATGAACGATTGGGTTGTTTATCAACAGGCTGTGGATTACCAGCCGATCGCTTTTGGCAGCGCGGTCGCGATGCTCGGGAATTGGAACAGGAGAATGCAGGCGAGCAACTGCAGTCCGATGAACGGAATGACGCCGAGATAGATGGCGGTCGTCGGAATTGTCGGCGGAGTGACGCCGCGCAGATAGAATAGCGCCCAGCCAAAGGGCGGCGTTAGGAACGACGTCTGGAGCATGACGGCGATAAGCGCGGCGATCCAGACCATATCCGCGTTGCCCGCCTGCAGGAGCGGCAGGAACAGCGGAACGACGATGTATGAAATCTCGATCCACTCGATAAAAAATCCGAGCACGAAGATAAGCAGCAGCATGAAGATTATGGTGCCGTCTATTCCGCCGGGCACCGACCCGAAGACTTCGTGCACCAGTTGCTCGCCCTGCAAGCCCCTGAACGCCAGCGCAAACACCTGAGCGCAAATCAGAATGAACATCATCTGCGCGGTGATCCGCGCTGTAGATTCCACCGTCTGGCGCAGGACCGAGAAGCTCAGCCGGCCAGACAGCGCGACCACGAGTATCGACCCGACCGCGCCCATGGAAGCGGCCTCTGTCGGCGCCGCCACGCCGCCGATGATAGAGCCAAGAACCGAGATGACCAGCAACAACGGAGGCAGGCCGGATTTCAGGGCTTTCAGCCATAACTCGCTTCGTGACATTGCTTGGCGTTCATCAATATCCACCGGGGGAACCCAGTGCGGGCGAAATACCCCAAGCAGCAAAAGATAAACGCAGAACAGCGCCGCGAGGGCCAAGCCCGGTAATAGCGCCGCCGCGAAAAGCGTGCCGACGGACTCGCCCATGATGTCGGCCAGCAGAATGAGTATCAGGCTGGGCGGTATGATCTGCCCGAGCGTGCCAGACGCGCAGATCGTGCCGCAGGCTGTCGGCGCATGGTAGCCGCGCCGCAACAATGCGGGCAGCGCGAGAACCCCGAGCGTCACGATGGTTGCGCCGACAATGCCGGTTGTTGCGCCCATCATGATGCCGAAAAGGATGATGCCCACGCCCATGCCGCCGCGCAGGCCGCCTGCCAGATGCCCGATCACATCCATGAGGTCTTCGGCGATCCGCGATTTCTCGAGCATGACGCCCATGAACACGAAGAGCGGTATTGCGATGAGTGTGTAATTCGAGGTGACGCCAAAAATCCGCGCCGGAAGCAGGTCGAACAGCCCCGCGCCAAAGCCGAGAAAGCCGAAGAAGAAGCCGGTGACCGCCAAGGTGATGGCAACGGGCACGCCAAGGGCCAGAAGTACGAAAAAGGAGGCGATGCACGAAAGCGCAAGAATTTCATTAAGCGGCATGTTGAATCTCGCGTTCGTCCCGTTCGTGTCGCGGCATGCCGGTGATGAGGGCGACCAGCGCATGCAGCCAGGCGGCAAAGCTTTGGATAAGGAGCAAGGCAAAGCCGAGAGGCATGAGGCCTTTCAATATCCAGCGATTTGTAAGACCGCCCGGGTCGGGCGAACTCTCGCCGATTCTGTAGGACTGCATCATGTAGGGAATGCTGAGTTTGAGAAGGATGGCGGCTATGAGCACGATGAGCGTGCAGGAAAAAAGGTGGATGGCGCGCTGAAGTCTGGGCGGAAAACGGGCAAACACGATGTCGACCTGCACGTGCCCGTCCTTGAGCGTTGTGTAGGACATGCACATCAGCGCGAGGAACGCCATGATGTGCCATTCCATTTCCTGCAGGCCGACTGAGCCGGTGCGGAAGAAGTAGCGCATCAGCACGTTGAAAGCCATGAGAAGGACAAGCGCCAGCGACGACCACGCGGCGATTCTGCCGAAGCGATCGATGAACGCGTCAAGCGCATCGGCGAATTTTATCAGTTGCCGCATTCTCGTCCCTCAACCTGCGCGCACCCCCTCAACATGAGGAGATTGCCGCCGCCGTCAGACCTGATGCGCCCGCTCTGTGGCTTGCGCATCAGATCCAAATTCGGCCTCAGCCCGCGTTCAACTGTCCACGGATCTGGGATTGATAGACGGACTCGCTGATGCCGGCCCATTTGTCGTGGGTCGCCTTGAAGGCCATGAAGCTGTCATGAACCTTTTTCACAAGCGGGTCTTTCGCGGTCGCCTCGGCAAGCACCTTTTCGGTCGCTTCCTTGAGCTTTGCGATGACCTCCGGAGGCAGCGGCAGCGCCGTCACGCCCTGATTTTTGACGAGGTCGTCGAGCGCTTCCGAATTGGTCGCCTCGCACCATGTGTGGCTGATCACGTTACAGGCGGCCGCAGCGGTGCGCACGACTTCCTTGAGGTCATCCGGCAGCGCATTCCAAGCGGTCTTGTTGACGATAAACTCCGTAACGGTCGAGGTCTCGTGCCAGCCGGTCGTGTGATAGAATTTGGCGGCCTTATGCAGCCCGAGGCGGCGGTCCTGGAACGGCCCCACGAACTCGGCAGCGTCTATCACGCCGCGCTCCAGCGCCGGGAAAATTTCCCCGCCGGGGAGCAGCTTGACGTCCACGCCAAGTGTTGCGTAAACCTTGCCCGCAAGCCCCGGGATGCGCATCTTCAAGCCTTGGAAATCCTCGACCTTCTCAATCGGCTTCCTGAACCAGCCAGTCATCTGGATGCCGGTATTGCCGATCGGCATGGGCACGAGGTTGAACGGTTCGTAGACCTCCTCCCATAGCTTGATGCCGCCGCCATGGTAAAGCCAGGCGTTCATGCCCTGAAAATTCAGGCCGAATGGCACCGCTGTAAAATATTGCGCGGCGAAGGATTTGCCGGTCCAGAAATAGCTGTTCGCAATGTTGCACTCCACCGTCCCCTTGGAAACGGCGTCGAAGCCCTCAAGCGCCGGGATCAGTTCGCCCGCCGCAAAATGCTGGATGATCAGTCGCCCGTTCGACATTTTCTTCACAAGGTCGATGAAATAAGTCGGGCTGCCCGGACCCTGCACGTAAAACGGTGCGCCCGGACCGTAAGCATTGGTCATCTTCCAAGTGATTGTCGATTGCGCCCGCGCTACCGATGGAGCCGCAATCGCTGCTGCGCCGACAAGGCCTGCCTGCAAAAATTTCCGCCGTTTCATACAGATAACTCACCTTTTGCTAGAGTTTCAGACCATAAGCCGCAAGCTTCATGCCACTCATGGATTCAAAGCCAATATGTGCGAAACTCGGCATCAGTGAATAATGCATACAAAACTGCCGCCTAATAATTAGGCAATCTTAATTTTTTGCCCAACGCGACGGCAACTGGCGCAACGCTCGCGAGGCATGGTTGACTGCAAATCGGCAGAGGCGAGAATGCTTCCATGAATGCATCGCAGGATCGGATCGTCGGCGTCATACTTGCGGGTGGGCAGTCGCGCAGGATGGGCGGCGGCGATAAGTGCTTGCTCGATCTTGGCGGCGTTACGCTCTTGCAGAACGCCATTCGCAAATTGAAGCCCCAGGTCGCTGACCTCGTCATAAACGCCAATGGCGGGCCGGAACGGTTTGCATCGCTCGGCGTGCCAGTCGCGCCCGACACCATCGGCGGTTTTCCTGGCCCGTTGGCGGGCTTGCTCGCCGGGATGCGCTGGGCCGCATCGCATCGCGCGGACGCGCATTTCATAGCAACGGTCGCTTGCGACACGCCATTTTTCCCGGACGATATGATTGCGAGGCTCTCGGCGGCAATCGGCGCGCGCAACCACGCCATCGCGATTGCCGCATCGGGCGGCGCTTCCCATCAGGTCTTCGGCTTGTGGCCCGTCGCGCTCGCCGACGATCTGGAGGGCGCGCTGAATTCAGGCGTGCGGAAAGTGCTCGATTGGGCGAACCGCCATGATGCCATGGAGGTGGATTTCGGTGCGGTTACGTTGGGCGATCAGGCAATCGACCCCTTCTTCAATATCAACACGCCGGAGGATTTGACGGAGGCGCGCGAGGTTATGGCGTCGGCGCAGACCAAACCATGAAATCGCAATTTCGCGGACGATGCTGCCGCATCTCCCCTATCCTTTAGTGCGATTTGAAACTTATTCTGACGCCGAAAGTCTGGCGCATGGGCGTTCAAGACCTAAATAAACATAAATCCCCGTCCACAAGAGCATATCCCGACATGAGCCCAGCTGACCGGACTTCTGCCGCAACATCCCCCTTGTTCACGCGAATTATCGAAAACCCATTGAACGCCGGACTGGCGCTCATGGCCGCCACGGTAGTGGCTTTGCTGGTGGCGAATTCCGGACTGTCGGGCAGTTATTTCGCATTCCTCAAGACGTATGTTGGCGGCCTAAGCATTGGCCACTGGATCAATGACGGCCTGATGGCGGGCTTTTTCCTGCTCGTGGGACTGGAACTTAAGCGCGAGATTCTTGACGGCGAACTGTCTACATGGGCCGAGCGAACGCTTCCCGGCATAGCTGCGTTCGGCGGCATCGTGGTTCCCGCCGTCATCTTTTCTTTCATCAATTGGGATAATCCGGAGGCGATGCGCGGTTGGGCAATTCCCACAGCCACCGACATCGCCTTTGCCTTGGGCATATTGCTGCTGCTTGGCTCGCGCGTTCCCATTGCGCTGAAAGTCTTTTTGACCACGGTCGCCGTGCTTGACGATCTCGTCGCCATTGCGGTCATCGCCTTGTTCTACACCTCCGAGCTTTCGCCGTTGATGCTGGGCCTTGCCGCGCTAGCGCTGATCGGCCTTGTCATGCTCAATCGGTCCGGCGTTGCCAATCTCTGGCCCTATCTCGCGATTGGCCTCGCGCTCTGGTTCTTCGTGCTGCAATCGGGGGTGCATGCTACGCTCGCCGGCGTCGCCTTGGCGATGACAATTCCGTTCAAGGCTGGCACTCATTCGCCGCTGCTGCGTCTTGAACACGGCATC
>JBGSLP010000037.1:0-4379 GCA_041740655.1 Alphaproteobacteria bacterium | reverse complement strand
GGGCTATCGCGCGATCTTTGGACAGCTTGAGATTGTACGCATCCTCACCGCGCTCATCCGTATGGCCGATGAGATGGATAGGGGGCGAATTCGCGCGGCGCAGATAATCGATCATATCCGCCACCGCCTTTTCGCCCTTCGACGTGAATACGGTCTTGGCGGTTTCAAATTCAATCGGGATCGCCGTCTTTTCAGCGATGAAACCGCGTACATTGCTATAGGCGAGGCCGCCCGGCTGTCCGCGGCTGTCCTTCACCTCGACATACTCGCTGGCCAGCAGTCGAGCCTGCTCCGCCTTTTTATAGATGGCGGCGATGACGGGGACGGCGGGCGCTGTGCGGGTCAAAATTTCATCGCGGATGTCATCCAGCGCGGCCTGATAATGCAGCGAGGCCTCGCCATAATTCTTGCGGGCGAACAGAATATCGGCCAGCGCAACCTCGATCTGCCATGGGCGGCCGATTTTGAGGGTCGCACGTATTTGCGCCTCGCTTGCTATCCCCTGACGCTGAATGACCGCGAAATGCGCGCGCGCAGTTGCCCATTCCATTAGCTTCAGGGCGCCATCCTCGGCATTACAGGCGTTATTTGTATAAAGCTGATCGAGGATTGCATCGGCGCGCGCCGCGTCCGCCGCCCGTTCAGCGTCGGCCATCTGCTTTTTGTAGGCGGCGCAAGTGGTGGCGGCAGTCGCGGTGGGATTATGGAAAAGCATCGCCGATGCAAGCACTAATAGCGCCGCCAATCGCCCCCACGACATGCAAGCCTCCCTTACGCGATAACCGCCTAACTGACATGGTATTGCGCATGAACGCCCAGCGCCAGTCATGCGCAAGCTATGTACAGAAATTTGCAGCTATCGCAAAGACGGCTGTCGATTAGTGCGCGGAGGAGCCGATTTTGGGGATCGGGCGAACATCGCTGGGGGCCGCGTCGGGGCCAAGATAGGCTTCGCTCTTGTAGTATTTCTGTAAGGCGCGGCGCACGAGCACGCCACAGATCGCCGCTGCCGGAACTGCAATGAGAAGACCGATAAATCCAAATGCATATCCAAATGCTAGCAGCGCGAAAATCAGCCAGACAGGGTGCAGTCTTACATTATCTCCAACGATCTTGGGCGTCAGCACATTGCCCTCGATAGCCTGACCGACGAGAAAAACTCCAAGCACGAGCGCGATCGGCTGCCAGTCCGGCCAGAACTGGGCGAAGGCGACGGCGCCGCCAACGACGATCCCGGTAACGGCGCCGACATACGGAATGAAGCTGAGAACGCCCGCGCCGAGGCCAATGGCGAGGCCGTAATCCAAGCCAACAAGTTCCAGCCCGATAATGAAAATCAGGGACAGCATGAGCATGACGGTCGCCGTGCCGCGCAGATAGCGCGACAGCGTCATGTCGATCTCGGTGGCGATGCTGCGGAACTCGGCTGCATCCTGACGCGGTAAGGTCTCGTCGACCGCGACCAGCAGCTTGCGCCAATCCTTCAGCAGGAAAAATGCAACGACCGGCGTCACGAAAAAAAGCGCCAGCGAGCTTACGAGCGCCACGCCGTTCGCCGCCAGCGATTTGAGCTGCTCGACCGCCCAGCTCGTGAGTTCGGTCGTGATGCCTCCCTGATTTGGCGCGTTATCGGCGGTCGGTTGCGGGCGGAAGGTATCCAACCAATTCGGCCAGCGTTCGGACAGATAACTTTGCAGTTGCTGTCCATAGCGGGGAAGATTCTCAGCCAGCGCGACGAACTGCGTGATCAGCACTGGGACAAGAAGCGCAACTGCGAGAAAGATGGCGGCGCTAAGCAGAACAATGATCAGAAAAGCCGAGACGCCCCGTGAAAGACCTGCGCGATGCAGTCTGCTGACCAGGGGATCGAACAGATATGCGATAACCCCACCCAACACGAAGGGCGCAACGATATTTCCCAGCAGCGCAAAGAGGACGATGATTAGGGCAAGTGCTACAATCCAGAAAAGAATATGCGGTGAAAAATTTAGGGTCATCATCAGCCTTGATTACGGCGCCGTGGCATGGGGTCCTTAATGCGAATAAAAATCCCCAGCCGCAGATTAGTTCCCTGTCGATTCCAGCCCGCCGTCATTCGGCGGCCACGCGAGGCGCCGCAGTTTCAATCCGTTCCTCGATGATATGGCGGTAGTGGCGGATGAGGCCCTGTATCGGCCATGCAGCGGCGTCGCCAAGCGCGCAGATGGTGTGCCCCTCCACCTGCTTGGTGACGTCGAGAAGCTGGTCGATTTCATGCGCCGCCGCGCGCCCCTCCGCCATGCGCGTCAGCATTCGCCACATCCAGCCGGTGCCCTCGCGGCAGGGCGTGCACTGGCCGCAGCTTTCGTGCTTGTAGAAGTATGAGATCCGGGCGATGGCCTTGATGATGTCGGTGGATTTGTCCATTACGATAACCGCCGCCGTGCCGAGGCCCGACTGCACGTCGCGCAGGGAATCGAAATCCATTAGCAGGTTCTGGCACTGGCTGGCGGGCACGAGCGGCACCGACGACCCGCCGGGGATGACGCACATGAGGTTATCCCATCCACCGCGAACGCCGCCGGCGTGCTTCTCGATCAGCTCGCGCAAGGGGATGCCCATTTCCTCCTCCACATTACACGGCTCGTTAACGTGGCCCGAGATGCAGAACAGCTTCGTGCCCGTATTGTTCGGTCGGCCGAGCTTGGCGAACCAGCTTCCGCCGCGCCGCAGGATGTCCGGCACCACGGCGACGCTTTCGACGTTGTTGACGGTCGTTGGCGCCCCCCATAATCCGGCGTTAGCAGGGAAAGGCGGCTTTAGGCGCGGCTGGCCCTTTTTGCCCTCAAGGCTTTCGAGCAATGCGGTTTCCTCGCCGCAAATATAAGCGCCCGCGCCATGGTGGACGTAAATGTCGAAATCCCAGCCGTGGATATTGTTTTTGCCGATGAGCCTGGCTTCGTAGGCCTCATCGACGGCCGCCTGTATGCGTTCGCGCTCCAGCACATATTCGCCGCGCAGATAGATGTAGCAAACATGGGCGCGCATGGCGAAACCGGCGTAGAGGCAACCCTCCAGCAGCAGATGCGGGTCGTGCCGCATGATCTCGCGGTCCTTGCAGGTGCCGGGCTCCGACTCGTCGGCGTTGATGACGAGGTAGCTTGGACGCGGATCGCTTTTCGGCATGAACGACCATTTGAGGCCCGTGGGGAAACCCGCGCCGCCGCGCCCGCGAAGGCCCGAGGCTTTCACCTCATCTATGATCCAGTTCTGCCCTTTGCCGAGAAAATGCTTCGCCCCATCCCACGCGCCGCGCGATTGGGCGCCTTTCAGCCGCCAGTCGAGCTGGCCGTAAAGGTTTGTGAATATGCGGTCTTTATCTTCAAGCATTGATCAATTTACCAGGTTTGCGCGAGCAGCGTTTCTCATTTTATGGGTCGTTTAGGCGAGCCGCGATTATTGAACAATATGACAACACGCGGCGGTCGGATCAATCTTGCCCCCGCGTAGAGCCGGAGTCAGCAGCTAAGCACTGGCGAGCTTTCGGCCTACTGAAACCAGCTTTAGACTGGTTTCAGTTCTGCATTATCGGCAGTTGTTGGCTTGGGCGCGGGAGATTCACGCATGTTGGCGGCGTCGGTCGGTTCCTTCGCGTCTGCGTCAGTCAGCTTGTTTTCGGGCTCGGAGTTATATCCTGCGGATTTATATGTCGGCACGTTTTTCAGGGTTTTCGGCCCCCCGGCTGGCGCGGATAGCTGGCGGTTGGATTGCGGGCCGGACTTGACGGGCACGCCTTCGCGCAATTTGGCGAGCAGTACAGTGAAGCTATCCGGCGTCAGGTCTTCAAAATAATCCGTGTTGATCTGCACCATCGGCGCGTTGACGCAGGCGCCAAGGCACTCGACCTCAACCCACGACAGAACGCCGTCGGCCGAAACGGCGCCCTCCTCGCCGATCATCGTGCGGCAAACGCGCTTGATATCCTCCGCTCCACGAAGCATGCACGGCGTCGTTCCGCAAAGCTGGACGTGGTGCTTGCCGACCGGCGATAGGTTGAACATGGTGTAGAACGTCGCGATCTCGTAAACGCGGATATAGGGCATATCGAGCAGATCGGCGACATAGCGGATTGCTGGCTCGGGTAGCCAGAAGGCATGCTGCTCCTGGGCGCGCCACAAAAGCGGGATTACGGCGGCAGCCTGCCTGCCCTCAGGATAATGAGTGATCAGATTGCGCGCCCACTCCAGATTGGCGGGGGTGAAAACAAAATCTTTCGGCTGATTGGGGTCAAGTCTGCGGACGGCCATAGGCAGGGTAACCGTTGATCTGATGGTGGTAATGCGCCTTCAGCCACTTGATAATACAGATCGAAGGCCACCGCCAGCCGTAACCGCGATGAG
>JBGSLP010000036.1:0-3107 GCA_041740655.1 Alphaproteobacteria bacterium | reverse complement strand
GGCCCACGGCGTTTTCCGGGGGCATGCAGCAGCGGCTGCAGATCGCGCGCAACCTCGTTACCGGACCGCGCCTCGTGTTCATGGACGAACCAACCGGCGGGCTTGACGTGTCGGTGCAGGCGAAACTCCTCGACCTGCTGTGCTCTCTCACATCAGGGCTCGGCCTGTCGGCGATCATCGTCACCCACGACCTGGCCGTTGCCCGCCTCATCGCACACCGGCTGATGGTGATGCGGCGCGGCGAGGTGGTGGAGAGCGGGCTGACCGATCAGGTGCTGGACGACCCGCAGCATGCGTACACGCAGCTCCTCGTCTCCTCCGTCCTCCACGCCTGAGAAACCAATCGCGCTATCAGGGTGTTTATCTGCTCAAACCATGAGGAGCGGGAACGTGAAGGCATTCAAAAAAGGTGACGAGGTCAGGTGGAAGTGGGGATCGGGCGAAGCGAGCGGTAAGGTGGCGGCCAAATACACGGAAAAGGTCACGCGCGAGATCAAGGGCAAAGAAATCACCCGCAACGCCAGCAAGGACGAACCGGCTTACCTCATCAAGCAGGAGGATGGTGACGAAGTTCTGAAGTCTCATTCGGAGTTGAGCGCAGATTGATTTTTGCTACAAAAAAACTTAATCTACCTAAATAGGATTTTTCTATACAGGTGAGTTATGGCTCTTAGCATTAAAGACCCCGAGGCGGATCGAATCGCGCGCGAACTTGCTCATGAAACCGGGGAGAGCATCACTGAAGCCGTTCTACAATCCCTGAAGGAGCGTTTAGAACGCAAGAAGCGCCAGCGAAAGACTGAAATTGAACGACGTATTGCTGCCGCCAAGGAGATTATGAAGCGCGCCGCTGCCCTTCCAGTTCTTGATGATCGGTCTGCTGATGAAATCTTGGGATATGACGAGAATGGGTTGCCGACGTAATGGTGGTCGACAGTTCCGCAATCATTGCCATGTTATTGGGCGAACCTGAAGCGGATGCATTTGCGTCTGCAATCTCCAAATCAAGCAATGCGCTTCTTTCCGCCGGAAATTATATCGAAGCGGTCATGGTTTTATCAAATAAGCTTAGCGATCGTAGTCTTGCAGAACTCGATCTGCTTATGATTAAACTGGAAATCATTGTGACCCCGGTTACGCTGGCGCAGGCTGAGTTTGCGCGCGATGCGTTTCTAAAATACGGCAAGGGGCGACATCGCGCCGGGCTTAACCTTGGCGATTGCTTCGCCTACGCGCTGGCGAAGGAAACCGGCGAGCTGCTGCTGTTCAAGGGCGATGACTTTTCGCAGACGGACATTTCCCCCGCACCGTATTGATTTCATCGTGCTGACATTAACGGCGGGTATCACGCTCTCATGCTGACGATTGTCGACGCGGGGAAGAGTTTTACGCTGCATGTGCAGGGCGGCGTCACAATTCCCGTTCTCAATCGCGTGTCGCTCAGCATCGAGGCGGGTGAGGCCGTGGCGCTTTCCGGCCCGTCGGGCGCGGGCAAAAGCTCGCTCATGCGCATGGTTTACGGCAATTACGCCTGCCATGAGGGCGAAATCCGCGTCCGCCATAGTGGCGGCGAGATTGACATCGCCAAAGCGGCGCCGCGCGCCATCATGGACGTCCGGCGCGAAACCATGGGCTATATCAGCCAGTTTTTGCGCGTCATACCGCGCGTGTCCACACTTGATGTGGTTGCCGAACCGATGCTGGCCCGAGGCGCTAGCCTTGACGCCGCAAAACATCGCGCGCGCGAACTCCTGACGCGACTTCGCATCCCGGAGCGATTGTGGAGCCTGTCGCCCGTCACATTCTCCGGGGGCGAGCAGCAGCGCGTCAACATCGCCCGTGGATTTGCCGCCCCATACCCGTTATTGCTGCTCGACGAGCCGACCGCGTCGCTTGACGCCGCGAACCGGGCGACCGTTGTCGACATGATCAACGAAGCCCGGGCCGGCGGTTCGGCGATCATGGGCATTTTCCATGATGAGGCCGTGCGCGACATGGTATCGACACGGGTTTTCGATCTGGCAGCCGCGCAACCATAAAAGCGCAAATGGACGAGCATGAGCGAGCAGATTTTCACAAACGCTAAAGTCGTTTTGGCCAACGAGGTCTTCGAGGCGGGCGTTGTGGTGACGCGCGACGGGGTGATCGTCGACATCGGCGAGACACTGAGCCATGTGCGCGGCGCGTTCGATTTCGGCGGCGATCTGCTCATCCCCGGTCTCGTCGAGTTGCACACGGACAACGTGGAGCGCCACATCATGCCGCGCCCCGGCGCGACGTGGCCTGCGGACGCCGCAATGCTCGCCCACGACCGCGAAATCGCCGCCTCCGGCATCACGACAGTTTTGAACGCGCTTTGCGTCGGCGAGGTGCACTCCCGCTCGGCGCGGCTCGAAATCCTGCATGAGCTGCACGCCGCCATGGAGGCCATGCGCGAGGCCGATGCGTTCAAGGCCGATCATTACATCCACTGGCGCTGCGAGATCAGCTACGGCGGTTTGCGCGACCTGCTCGCCCCGCTCATGGACTATAAAAATATCCGCCTTGTCTCCGTCATGGATCATACGCCGGGCCAGCGGCAGTTTACCGACATCTCGCGCTACGCCGAATATTATCAGGGCAAGTTCAATATGTCGGACGCCGAGCTTCAGGCGTTCGTCGACCAGCGGCGAGCGGATCAGGAGAAGTACAGCGCGTCAAACCGCGCCATGGTGGTCGGCTGGAGCCAGGAACGCGGCATTCCGCTCGCGAGCCACGACGACGCGACCACGGCGCACGTAGGCGAAGCCGTAGCCGATAAAATGGCCATCGCGGAGTTCCCGACCACCGTCGAGGCGGCGCGCGCCAGCCATGAAGGCGGCCTCGCAGTGTTGATGGGAGGGCCGAACATCGTGCGCGGCAAATCGCACTCCGGCAATATCGCGGCCCGCGAGCTTGGCGCGCTTGGCGTGCTCGACATCATCTCCAGCGACTATGTCCCCGCATCGCTGCTCTACGGCGCCCTGACTCTGGAGCGCGAGGTCGAGGGCGTCACGCTACCGCAAGCCATCGCCACGGTGACGAGAAACCCGGCGCGCGCCTGTGGCTTCATGGATCGCGGCGAGATC
>JBGSLP010000035.1:0-2353 GCA_041740655.1 Alphaproteobacteria bacterium | reverse complement strand
TGGCGGCGAATGGCCGGTATTTTTTGCCTGTTCGTTCATGCAACACGAAATAGTCACCATTGCGCCGCTTGTCAGCCCGAAAGCTTGAGTTAGTTTGCGAAGGGTCGCGACGCGCCATGCCGAATCGTTTGCGCGACATTTGCTGGAGAATGCGACGATGAGCATGCAGGCGCCGGTTTCCACGGTCGACGAGAAGGCGGTCATCGCCGAAGCTGAGTCCGCGCTTGCCGACATCAGGCGCGTGCGCCAAAACGTGGCGGCGGTGATCTTCGGTCAGGAATCGGTTGTCGAGCGGGCGCTGGTGTCGATCCTTGCCGGCGGACATGCGCTGCTGGTCGGCGTACCTGGCCTTGCCAAGACCAAGCTGGTCGACACGCTCGGCACGGTGCTCGGCCTCGAATCGGGGCGCGTGCAGTTCACGCCCGACTTGATGCCGGCCGACATCATCGGTTCGGAAGTGCTGGACCAGGATGCTTCCGGACGCCGCTCCTTCCGGTTCGTCAAAGGCCCGGTGTTCACGCAATTGCTGATGGCCGACGAGATCAACCGCGCCAGCCCGCGCACGCAATCGGCATTGCTGCAGGCGATGCAGGAGTATCACGTCACCGTCGCCGGCCAGCGCCACGACCTTCCCGCGCCTTTCCATGTGCTGGCGACGCAGAACCCGCTGGAGCAGGAGGGCACCTATCCGCTGCCTGAAGCGCAGCTTGACCGCTTCCTTATCCAGATCGACGTGGATTATCCGGACGAAGTCGCCGAGCGCCGCATGCTGTTCGCGACGACCGGGTCTGAACAGAAGCCGTTGACCGCAGTTTTCTCCGGCGCCGAACTGGTCGCCACCCAGCGTCTAGTGCGGCAGTTGCCGGTCGGCGACAGCGTTGTCGACGCCATTCTCAAGCTGGTGCGCGCCGCACGACCCGGTTCCGCTGAAGCCGCTGGCCGGGTAAACGAACTGGTCGCATGGGGTCCGGGGCCGCGCGCAAGTCAGGCGCTGATGCTGTCTGTTCGCGCTCGGGCGCTGATGGACGGTCGCTTGGCGCCATCCATCGACGATGTCATCGCACTGGCCGAACCCGTCCTGAAGCACCGCATGGCGCTGTCTTTCGCGGCGCGCGCGGAAGGCGCATCCATCAGCGATGTGATCGCCGACCTTACGAAAACCATCGGATAAGCCCGGCATGAGCATGCTCGACGGCATCCGGCGTCGCGACAAGCCCTTTCAGGCCGCGAATGAAGCGTATGTTCTCGCCAAGCGTATGCCCTCGCTGCTAATCGAGGCCAAGCGCGTTGCGCAAACGGTCGAATTCGGGATCCATGGACGCCGCCGCGCGGGCACGGGCGAGACCTTCTGGCAGTTTCGCCATTACGGCGCGAATGACGCGGCCCCGCTGATCGACTGGCGGCGCTCGGCCAGTTCGGACCACCTTTATGTGCGCGAGCGCGAGTGGGAGGCGGCGCACACGGTCTGGCTGTGGCTCGACCTTTCCCCATCGATGAAATTCCGCTCGAACCTATCGTCCGTGCTGAAAATCGAGCGTGCGCTTGTGCTGGCTCTGGCGAGCGCCGAGCTTCTCGTGCAAGGCGGCGAGCGTGTTGGAGTGCCCGGTCTTGCGCCTCCGACAGCGCAGCGCGCCGCCATGCAGAAGCTCGCAATCGCCTTTGCCAACGCGGCGCAATCGGATGCCGAGGCGGCCAGCGCGCCGCCGCGCGTGACCCTGAAGCGGTTTTCCGGCGCCATTTTCTTCAGCGACTTCCTTGAGCCGATCGAGAGCGTAAAAGCGGCTGTCGAGCATTACGCCGCGCAGGGCGTTCGCGGCCATCTCGTGCAAATTCTCGATCCTGCCGAGGAAACGCTGCCCTACGAAGGCCGCGTCGAGTTTTCCGCCAGCGAGGGCGGGGTGCGAGTGCTCGCCGACAAGGTCGAGGGGCTGCGCGGCGAATATCGCAAGCGTTTGCTGGCGCACCGCGAGGCGCTGATCACCATGACGCGCCGTTTAGAGTGGACTTACCATCTCCACCACACCGACAAACCGGCGGGCGATGCGCTGCTGTCGCTTTACGCCAGCCTGTCCGGATTGCATGACGTCGCGCCGTCGGCTCGCGCCAGCGCCAAAGCGGGAGACGATCTGTAATGTTGCCCGCTTCACTGACATTCGCCGCTCCCTGGCTGCTGGCCGGAATCGCCGCATTGCCCATCATCTGGTATTTGCTGCGCTTCACGCCGCCCGCGCCAAATCGCATCGTTTTCCCGGCCGCGCGACTGCTCGAAGGCCTTGTCTCGAAGGAGCGGACGCCCGCGCGTAGCCCGTGGTGGCTGACCGCACTTCGTATGCTGGCGGCGGCGCTCATCATC
>JBGSLP010000034.1:0-4629 GCA_041740655.1 Alphaproteobacteria bacterium | reverse complement strand
GCCGGATGCCTCGAATGTGCTGTGGCTGGGGCGGGCGTCCAATGAAGAACTTGCCGCCGTCTTGCAGAATTGCCTCTGCCTTGCATTCCCGTCATTCACGGAAGGGTTCGGCCTGCCCCCGCTTGAGGCGATGGCGATGGGGTGCCCGGTCGTCGCATCGAGCGAGGCGAGCCTGCCGGAGGTTTGCGGGGAGGCCGCGCTTTATGCCTCGCCTCACGACAAAGCCGCGTGGCTCAAGCATTTCCTCAGCCTCAAGGATGACGAGGCTTTGAGACAGCGGCTCAAGGCGCTTGCCCGGGAGCAGGCGCGGCTTTTCAGTTGGCGGCGTTCGGGAGAACTTTATCTCGAGGCCATGAGGAATGTTGACGCGCGCCTCTGAGTCCGGCCGCGCTATCAATAATCGTTTGCTCTCGGCGCCTTGCGGATTTCTTCCACCGCGATGGCCGTTCGCCCGTTCCATGGCGCGCGCATGGCCTCCGCAACCACAACACCCAACGCGGGAGAATGCGGGCGCCCGCGAACTGTCACCAGCATGACATCGCGCCAGATTTCGGGCATCACCATGGGCCGTGCAACAACGCCGGGATGATTGACGCTAGAACGCGGCATGAACGCAAAGCCGAGGCCCGCCGCCACCATCGCCTGAATCCAGTCGTCATGCTCGCTTTCATAGATCGTCGGGCAGTTCACCTTCTGATCGTCGAAAATCTTGTCGGCAGGGATGCTCATTTCGCAGTTGATACGGCAGAGATATTTATACCCCTCAAGCTCGGTGGGCTTGATCCCCTCTCTCGTCGCGAGCGGATCATCGGGATGGACCACGATCATGAATTTCTCGCGATAGAGCGGCAGATAATGCACGCGCTCGCCGATGCCGTTGCGCGGCAGGGCGTAAATGGCCGCCTCGACCTCGCCGTTCAGAAGCTGCTCGTGGAGCTTTGCCGCAGTGTTGCTGATGACCTGAAGAATAATTCCAGGATAGCCGGTGTGAATTTTTCGCACAAAATCCAGCAGCTCGTTCGGCGCGATCGTGCACATCAGGCCCAGCCGAAGCGGGGTCTTGTTCAGCCGCGAATAATCCAGCGCTTGCCGCTTGGCGTTTTCAGCCTGCATGTAGAGCTGGTCGAGATAGGGTTTAACGATGAGGCCAAGCTCGGAGAGATGGATATTTCCGCGCTCGCGATAAAGCAACGGCCCGCCGAACTCCTCCTCTAGCAGCCGGATCGCGCGGCTAAGGGATGGCTGGCTTACGTTGCATTGCTCGGACGCGCGCGTGAAGTTCAAGGTGTCGCATAACGTCAAAAAATACCTGACCTGATGCATCTCCATAGCGAAATCCCGTAAGCTTCCAAAACAATGCACAAAAGTGCGTGCCACACGAAAAGAATGCAATAAATACTTGCGGAAATCGCTTTCTGAAAGCGATCGCAAGGTCGATTTGTTGTCACAAAAGCCAATTTACGCTTGCAGCGAATTGGTCTCGTTGACAATCAAGTCCAGTTTTACCTTATGTGCTGCATGGACACCGACGACAAAAACGCATCGGGGCTCGATCAGCGCGAGCTTTCGACGTTCCGCGCCATCGCTGACGAGTGGTGGAAGCCTGATGGCAAATTCAGGCCGCTGCATGCGTTAGGCCCGGTGCGGCTTCAGTTTATTCGCAGCCACGTCATCAGGCGTTACAACGGCGATCCGCGCAGCCTGAAGCCTTTCCGCAGCCTCGCTATAGCCGATGTGGGTTGCGGCGGCGGATTGCTCTGCGAGCCGATGGCGCGGCTTGGCGGTCAGGTCACGGGCGTCGACCCGCTGCCGGAGAGTATCGAGGTCGCGCGCGCTCACGCGGGCGAGCAGGGCATCGACATCCGGTATATTGTCGGCGAAGCGTCGGATCTGGCGCGGTCAGGCGAACTTTTCGATGTCGTCGTCTCAATGGAGGTTGTGGAGCATGTGCCCGATCCGACCGCCTTTATTCGCCAGTGTGCGGCGATTTTGAAGCCCGGCGGATTGCTGCTGCTGTCGACCATCAACCGCACGGCAAAATCCTACGCCTTCGCCATCGTCGGGGCCGAATATGTTCTTCGCTGGTTGCCGGTTGGCACGCACCGGTGGGAGAAATTCCTGACGCCGAACGAGCTTGAGGCAGCCTGCGCCGAATGCGGTCTCGAGTGGATCGAGGCGCAGGGCTGCGGCTTTAATGCCGTCAGTGGGGAATGGAGCCTGTCGGACGACGTCGCCGTAAACTATCTGGCCGCCGCGACGAAACCATCCGCCTAGTTCAGGTCGTCCGGCAAAACCGGAAGCGCCATCACCTCGATGCCTTCCTCACGCAATTTTACCGCCTCGGTGATCGACGCCTGCCCTCGAATGTTGCGCGCGGGCGCTTCGTCATAATGCATCTTGCGGGCTTCCTCGGCGAATTTCGCGCCAACGTCCTCAGACTGACTGATGACAGCAGTTCGCAACTCACGGATAGCCTGAATAACCTCGGGCGGCGGCTTGGTCAGCGAGCCTGCCGTTCGTTTCATGATCTGCGGCGCCATCGGAGCTTTCTGCACGTCTGCAACGCCGCATACCGGACATGACAGCGAATGCGATTCCGCCTGCGCATCATAGGCGGCGGAGTTTCTGAACCACCCCTCGAAGTCGTGTCCTTCCGCGCATCGCAGGCTGTACTTGATCAAACCGCGCCTCCGGCATCGCCCGCCATCGCCACATCGAATGGCGTGACATGCGAGAGAACGGGTATGCGGGCGCGCACCTCCTGCACTTTTGCAGGCGCGATGTCGGCCAGAAATACCCCCGGCTCGGTCCCGCCTTCAGCCAGAATCTCTCCCCATGGCGAGACGATCAAGCTGTGGCCATAGGTTGTGCGGCCCGCCTCGTGACGGCCACCTTGCGCGGCGGCGAAGATATAACTGCCGGTCTCGATCGCCCGCGCGCGCAGCAGGATATGCCAATGCGCTTCGCCCGTCTGCTTGGTGAAAGCGGACGGAACCGTGATGAAGCTCGCCCCCGCCATCGCCAGCGCCTTGAATTGCTCGGGAAATCGCAGGTCGTAGCAGGTGGTGAAGCCCAGCGTTCCCCATGGCAGCTTCGCCAGCATCGCCCGCGTGCCGGGCACGTATGTCGCGGACTCGCGGTGAGTTTCGCCGCCCGGCAAATCCACGTCGAACATATGAATTTTGTCGTATCGCGCGGCGATGGCGCCTTTCGGGGTGATCAGGAACGAGCGGTTTGCGGCCCGGCCCTCGCCAGCCATGATCGCGAGCGAGCCGACGTGGAGCCATATGTCGAGTTCATCCGCCAGCCGGCAGAACTCGATCAGCGCCTCCGTTTCCGGCTCGGAGCGAATGGCGGTGAGCAGCTTTTCGGTGTCGCGCTCCATGAGCGCCGTATTCTCGGGCGTCTGCACATACTGTGCGCCGCGCGCGGCCGCCTCTCGGATGAGCATCACCGCCTGATCGATGTTCTGGGCCTGATCGCGCCCAGAGCGCATCTGCACGAGCCCGGCGCGGAATGTGACGTCTGCTGCCATCTCTTAAATCCTTAAGGCGTTCCTCACCTTGAATGATTTCAGCTTGCGAGAAGGCTGTCCAGTTCCCCTTTTGAATCCAGCGCGTGCAGCTCGTCCGACCCGCCGATGTGGCGATCGCCAATGAAGATTTGCGGCACCGTCTGACGGCCACCGGCACGCGCCGTCATTTCTTCGCGCTTTTGCGGACTGTAGGTCACGTCGATTTCGTTGAAGGCGGCGCCCTTTTTGGTCAGCAACGCCTTCGCGCGCGCGCAGTAGCCGCAGAGCAGCCCGGTGTAGATTGTGATTTCAGCCATTTTTTCCGTGGGGTTATTGAGGTGATCGTGATTAACGATCGTAAAGATTGGGTTGCCCGGAAACAAGGGCAAGGGCGAGCACGTCGACGCGCGCGGCCCCCGCAGCGAGTAGAGCGGCGGCGCACGCGTTCGCTGTCGAGCCGGTTGTGATGACATCATCGACGAGCACGATCGACCGGCCTCGCACCTTGGCGAGTTGGCGCGGCGTCACGGCGAAAGCCCCGTCCACATTCGCACGCCGCCTGTCGAGCGTAAGCCCCACCTGGCTAACAGTGTCGCGTGTGCGTTGCAGCGCCAGCGGCTCGACCTTCACCCCGCTGATCCGGCTGACGCCGCGCGCTAGTTCGGCCGCCTGATTGAAGCGCCGCGTCCGCAGGCGCATGCGGCTAAGGGGGATAGGGATGAGCGCGTCGGCGCCCGCCAGCACATCGCGGCCCGCATCCGCCATCAGCCGCGAGAGAAAGGTCGTGGCCTCATGCCGGTCTTCGTATTTCAGCGCGTGAACGAGCCGCCGCATGACGCCGGAATAAACCGTCGCCGCCCGCGCCCGCCCGAATACCGGAGGATCGGCTAGCGCCTGCGCTGATACGGTGATCGCGCCATCCGAGAACCTTAGCGGCACGCCAAGACGGTCGCAGACGGGGGCGCGCACGAATTCGATGCCCGACCAGCATTGCGGACATAACGCGCCGTGGGTATCGAGCGGCGCCCGGCACGAAATGCATACCGGTGGCAGCGCCAGATCGGCGGCGTAATGCGCGGTGGAGGCAAGCCAGCGACCGAGCGCCGCAAGCGGGC
>JBGSLP010000033.1:0-1844 GCA_041740655.1 Alphaproteobacteria bacterium | reverse complement strand
GCGTGGACGCGGCGGCATTTGGCGCGCTTGATCTCCGCCGCCACGTTCTGCCTTGTGGGCCTAAACGGCCCCTACCGACGCCCCTGGAAGGCGCCTATGGTCAAAATCGTTGCAGCGTTGCTCATCGCCGGTCTCGTCGCGGCTGGCGGCTATTACATCCAGACGCAGTTCGGCGGCAAGAAGCGGTAGGCCAAGGCGCACGTCGTGATCGTGGACGCCGTGACGTGCCGCGAACTCATCGACCTGGTGGAGGCTATGGTGCTCTCGCTGCTGGGCGGACTGATCGGCATCGTGCTTGGCCTCAGCCTGTCGAGGCTACTCACCGGCGTGCTGAAAGTGCCCTTCGTCATCGACCCCGGATTGATCGCCATTGCTTTCGGCTTCTCGGCGCTTGTCGGCGTGGTGTTCGGATATTTCCCCGCGCGCAAGGCGGCAAGGCTCGATCCAATTGAGGCTTTGCGGCACGAATAAGACGCACGCGCGCCACACATTTTGCCTATTTCGTCATCTTTTCCACTGGCAATTGCATGCCCCGTGCAACTTTCGGCTAATTTGATACAAATAAGAAATGAATTTTAGAGTTTTTGTGCGGGGTTGTAATGGGCCGCTTATTTCTGGTCATGGGCTTGGTTTTTTCGCTCGCTGGCGCAAATGGCGTGGTCTCTGACGAGCGTGATGACGACTGCTGCGAGGATGTTGAGGAGCGGCTTAAGGAAGGCTCCGGAGGCGGAATCAAGGTGGTCTCGGGTGACGATCGTAAGGAAAGATCCGAAGAGGATGTTAAGGAAGTTTCCGGTGACGGAAAGGAAATCTCCGAAGACGACGGTAAGGAAACATCAGAGGATAGGGTCAAGGAATTCTATGTGGGCGGGGGAAACAACCCAAAGATGTCGCTTTCAACCCTGCCATATTTTATAAACGAGGGAGATAATAAAGAACGAGTAATTGTCTTTTTCGACCCGAAGGCCTCAGTTTTCGGTGGTGAAAGCGCCGCTTTCGCGGATTTAACATCGGCTATTAACGGCGTCGTGCATGACCGTCTCGCCTCGAACAGCCCGCCGAACAGGTTGTGGGCCGTTGCGTTCGGCGGCGTTCGCGACGATGAAAGCAGCGATCTGGGCTATGGCGGCGTGATAGCGGGTTTCGACGCGCCACTGACGTCGACCTCGCGCGCAGGCTTTTTCGGCGGCTGGTCGACCAGTGAAATGGAAGCGGCAAGCGGCGCCCACGATATCGAAACCGATTACGCCTTTGGCGGCCTCTATGCGCGTTCGGCGTTCGGCACGGCCTTCGCGGATGTCGTGATCACCGGCGGCCGCAATGACAATGACAGCGAGCGCCGCATTCTCAATCCGTTCGCGCCGGGCGGCCAGGAATTCGCACGCGGCGACTATGAGGGTTATTTCGTCAATCCCGAGCTTCTCATCGGTTACCGCCAATCGCTTTGGGGCCGGTCGCTCACGCCAAGCCTTTCATTCGGCTACGCAGGGCTTTTCCTCGACGACCTGAACGAGAAGGGCTCCATCGCGGCAATCTCGCTGGAGGAGCGCGATATTCACCTGCTGATGTCGAGAGCGCAGGTTCAAATCGAGGAGAAATGGCAGGACGGGTCCGCGATTTGGCGGGTTCGGGGAAATGTCGGCTTGTCGGTGCGCGAGAATATCAGCGGCGAAAAAACAGACGGCGTTCTGGGCAATGTCGCCGGCTTCAACATGAACGCAACGGGCGACAGCGCTTTCGGCGCATTTGCAGGCGCCAACATCTCCTACAGCCCGGCGCCGAGCTTTGAGGTGTTCGCCGCCGGTGAAGCATCTGTCGAGACCGACGACGCGACCTCCTATGCG
>JBGSLP010000032.1:0-3274 GCA_041740655.1 Alphaproteobacteria bacterium | reverse complement strand
AGCCTGCGTCAGATTATAGCCGACAGCCGTGAACCAGAATGGCGCGACCCGCGACGCCGTGCTTTCCGCGCAACCGTACGGCCCCCCGGCGACGATCCCCGCACCGATTACGATGGATGAATGCGCCACCTGAAACTGGGTCGCCATGTATGCGCCCGACGACAGGCCGGAAACCGAGGTCTGGCTGAGGTCGGCGCGCAACGGCGGCAATTTATCCGCTGCTCTGAGATCGCCGACCGTCAAAAGCGCCGCTGCCATCGCGATGGAGGCTATCGCCAAACTCCGCCGCGCCTTTGGAGATTTATCCGGCATTACTGGAACAGCCAGTCGAATACATTCTTAGGCGGACGCCGGTTGCCGCGCTGCGGCTCGCCCCAGTTGCCCCACGGGCTGTCCTGGACATAACGAGGCTGCCGCACAACTTTTGGCTTCCGCAACTCGTAGGCGCTCACCAGCCCCTCCGCATCCGTCACCGTCACCGCATACTCAGTCCAGTCCCACCGCGCTTTAGAATCGCCGGTTATGTATGGCTCGATCGACACCACGTGAGAGCGAGCGAGGTCAATGATGACCACATATTCGTTCACCTTGCCCTCAGAGGAGCCCGCGTCGTAGCGCAGCAGCCCGATCCCGCTCAGGGTTTTGTCCAGCAGCGTCCATTCGCGGATAACCGGCGTGCCCCCGCTGTGCATTTCCAGCACGATCTTGATCTTGGGAAATTTCGCGTTCGTGGTGACAAAGCGACCCGGCGCGGGGCTGATTATATCCCAACCCGCAACCTGCTCGCCGATTTTTGGCACGATGCTTTCCTCGGCGACCCCGGTCAGCCGTTTGATCGCCTCCTTCGCTTCGTCGAGAAACGGGTCGAGTTCGAGCGCTTTTCTGTAGCTTACGAGCGCCGCATCGATGTTGCCGACGCTCTCGTGCAACTCGCCGCGCAGGGAATGCGCTTCCGCGTAGCGAGCGTCGATCGCCAGCGCCTTCTCCACATTCTCGGTCGCAGGATCGCCAGCGCCGGTCAGGAAATAGGCTCGGGCCAGATTGAAATACGCCTCAGGCAGATCCTTATCGAGATTGATCGCCTGATTGAGATCCTCGATGGCCTGGTCGTACTGACGCCGCGCATTGTTTAGCGCGCCGCGCTCCGCCAACGCCCGTGCGTTATCCGGGTCGAGTTCGATCGATGTCGTGAAATCCTTTAGCGCCGTCTGCGTTTTGCCCTCTTTCGCCCATGCGCGCCCGCGCTGGAGATAGAGATCAGGGTCGTCCGGGGATAGGGCAATGACGCGGTCAAGATCGGCGATGGCCTCTGTATATTGTTCGAGATGAAGATGAATATCGGCCCGGTTGCGATAGGCGGCAGGGTATTTTCCACTCAGCGTCAAAGCGCGCGTCAGGTATCGCAAAGCGGCGTATGGCCGACCCAGAGCGCCCTGCGCCTTGCCGCGCCCATTGTAGGGGACCGCGTTGCCCGGCAGAATCTCGATAGCTTTCTTATAATCCTCGGCTGCGGCGGCGTGCTTGCCGAGTTCCTGATTGGCGTTGCCGCGATTGTTGTAAGCGGCGCCGTAGCCGGGTGAGAGCGATATGGCCTTGTTGAAATCCTCGAGCGCCTCCGCTGGCTTCTCCATATCGAGAAAGACATTGCCGCGATTGTTGTAGATGGAGGCGTAAGTCGGATAAAGCTCGGCGGCCTTGTTGAAATCGGCAAGCGCGTCCTCGAAGCGTTCCAGTCTCCATTTCGCAACACCGCGATCGTTATGGATGGAGGCGAGACGCGAGGGGGGCACGTTTTGCTCAAGCGTCGCCTCGTCATAAAGCGCAATCGCCTGCTCATATTTGCCGCGCAACAAGGCCGCTGCGCCCTCCTGCGCGCGAAGCACGCTCTTGTCAGGCGCGCTCTGCACGGCATACGACATGACAGCCCATGCTATGGCCGCTGCGATGATCCGCATGCAATCTCCTCCAAATTTCACGATGCCGTGAGCATAAGGCGCTGAAAACGCGATCCCTCGAAAATGCTCATCTTCGGCCCAGAAACAGACATACTCAGGTTCATAAATACACTGAAGTCAGAATTTGCTCCAGCGTCATGAGAATTTTCCGTTTGCCCAATTCTTCTCCGATGCGTCTGTTTTGTGTTCTTGTCGTTGCTCTGTCGGGTTTCTCCGGCGTCGGGGTGACGCCTGCTTTCGCTGAGTATGACTACTATTACGAGGATGAACCGTATTCGCCCCGAATGCAACGCCGGGCGCCGTCGCCAGATGATTACGACTTTGACCCGCCGCCGCGTTCGCGCAGCATTTACGGCGATGAACGTTATGATCCGGACAACGATCCGGAACTGATGCCGCCGGGCGCGGTCAGGACGCCTTCAGCGAACAAGCGGCGCTACCCGGACGATCACTGGTATTATGGCCGCAATCCGAAGCGCTCCGTCCGCCCGGCAGTGGAAGCGGATGACAACGCCAATACCGCCGAAAAGCGCCGGCGACCTGCCGCCGCCGTCGACGAGAGTTACAATGCGAGCAAACCAAAACCCACGCAAGACGCCGCCGTACGACGCCCCCTGACGGAAAACCCGCCACCAGTTCCGGAAAAACGTGGGGGACGCGAACTTGCATCGAAAGCGCCAAAATCGGTTGAACCTGCCGCCGCGCCCGTTGCTGTAGCTGCATCACCTGCGCCGGAACGCGCGGCCGCAGCACCGCTGCCTGCCATAGTCGCAACCGAGCCAAGCCGAACGCCGCCGGCCGAAAAACCTGCCGAGACCGCAGCAGCGCCGGATGAGACGCCCGAGCAGAGATCAAATGCAGCCGCAAAATCCGGGCTAACCGTCGCTGCATACGACGCTGAACGATTGGCCCGCGCCACGATCCCCAAATCCACTGCACCCGCCACCGCAGCGTCCGCCGAGGCCGTGACGCCTCCGCCAGCCGATGTGCTCACCAAGATGATCGGGCAGATGCTCTTTGTCGGGTTCGATGCGCTGGAGCCGAGCGATCCGGGCGCGCAGAAACTGACGTCGCAGATCGGCGCCGGGCATGTCGGCGGCGTGGTTTTCATGGCCCATAACGTTAGCTCACCGGATCAGGCAAAGCGCCTGACCAGCGCTTTTCGCGCGCAACGCGTCGAGCATCCGCTGTTGATCGCCGTCGATCAGGAGGGCGGAGATGTCCAGCGCCTCGCCTCAGCGAAGGGTTTTCAGCAATATCCATCCGCCGCCGATCTTGGCGCCGCCAACGACCCGTTGAAAGCGAACGAGGTTTACACG
>JBGSLP010000031.1:0-3990 GCA_041740655.1 Alphaproteobacteria bacterium | reverse complement strand
CGGCGGTCGTGTCCCTGTGCCCGGCGGCGGCAAAAGCGGCGGCAGCGTTATTGTCATCGTTATTATTTTCATCGTGCTGATGCTGCTGGGCGTCGACCCGCGCGTGCTTCTTGAAGGGGGCGCGCCTCAGGGCGGGCAGCCGCCACGCGAATCCGTTCGCTTGCCGCAGCCGGGTGAGCCGCCTGCCGCCCAGTCCACTGCGGAAGCCGACCGGATGAAAAAGTTCGTTTCGGTGGTTCTGGCCAAAACCGAGGATGTATGGACGGCGCAGTTCAACGCGATGGGGCGCAAGTATGAAAAGCCCGTGCTGGTTCTTTTCGACGATTACGTTCAGTCGGGTTGCGGCCTCGGCCAGTCGCAGATGGGGCCATTCTATTGCCCGCTGGATCAACGCCTCTATCTGGACACCTCATTCTATCGCGATCTGGCGAATCGCTTCCGGGCGCCGGGCGACTTCGCACAGGCTTATGTGATTGCGCATGAGGTGGGCCATCACGTTCAGACCCTGCTGGGAATCACCGAGAAGGTGATGCGCGCCAAGCAGCGATTGAGCGAGCCGGAGCAAAACGCGATTCAGGTGCGGATGGAATTGCAGGCGGATTGCCTCGCCGGCTTGTGGGCCCATGACGCCGAACGGCTGGAAGCAACTCTGGACGACGGCGATATAGAAGAAGCCCTGGGCGCAGCAAGCGCTATTGGCGACGATCGGATCCAGAAGCAGGCCGGAGGCCGCGTTGCGCCCGATTCTTTCACGCACGGCTCGTCCGAACAACGCGTGCGATGGTTTAGAAAAGGATTTCAGACCGGCCAGCTTCAGGCCTGCGACACATTTCAAGCGTCTAATTTATAGCCAGTCATCAAAATGGGCGCTTCATCAATGAATGTGTCGAAATTTTCCAAACAGAGGACAAATAAGGCGAGCGCACGCTCCGCGAGCGTTTTTGTCCGACTAAAGTCGCTAAACTCAACCTACGCTTATATTTGCAGACTTCATCCCGATCCCCGGTCATCGGCAAGTGAGACACATCGTTGCACGTTAGCCACGGTTTATCTCGATAATGCCCAAAATCTGCGCAAAGGGATTTATTTTAAAATGGGGATGATTTACCAATCGGGAATGAGATCAGATTTTCCACGTTCGTACCGCGCATCGTCGCACTGAGTTATCTACATATTTTGCTCTGAGATGTGAGGAGCGAAACAAATAAAAGCCGAATCAACTGTAATGACACTGTGACTGCTGAATTAACCGATCCTGGGGGAGAAAAATGGTACTTAACAAACACATGATGGTACTGGCCGCTTCGGCCATGTTCATCGGGGGCGCAAGTTTCGCGCCTGCGAACGCAGCTGACTTGGGTGGCGACTGCTGCGCTGATCTGGAAGAGCGCGTTGCCGAACTCGAGGCAACAACTGCACGCAAGGGCAACCGCAAGGTATCGCTTACAGTCTCCGGCCAGGTTAACCGCGCCCTGCTGATCTGGGACGATGGCAAAGACTCAGACGCTTACGTGGTCGACGATGCCGCTCCGGACGAAGGCAGCAAAGTCCGTTTCTCGGGCAGCGCAGTCATGAAGCCAGGCTGGACGGCTGGATTTGTGATCGAAATTGGTATCGCCGATGCGCAGAGCCTCAACGTATCACAGGGAAATGACGAAGGCTTGGGCGAAAACAACGTTCTCGAAACTCGCCTCGCTAACTGGTATATCGAAAGCGAGCGTTTTGGTCGCCTCACGGTTGGTCAGCAGAACTCGGCCACCGATGGGATTACTGTGATTGACCTTTCAAACAGCCACACTGATCCAGTTAATTGGCATAACCTTTCGTTTAACATTCGTTCAAAGAATGGGAACGATACAAATCTTATCTGGGGCGACCTTGCCTTTGGTCTGGAAGGATTTAAGGGCGACTTCATTCGCTACGATACGCCCTCCATTTACGGTTTCATAGCGTCGGTTGCTTGGGGTGAAGACGACACTTTCGATGCTGCTCTCCGATTTAAGAAAGAGTGGAACTCATTTCGGGTGGCTGCAGGCATTGGCTACATTTGGGTTGGCGAAGATGAAAATCAGAACCCTGAAAACATAAGCCTTTATCCGAGTGACTCAGAAATTATCTCAGGAAGCATCAGCGTAATGCATGTGCCGACTGGGTTGTTTGGTAACTTCGCAGCTGGCGAGATTGAAACTAAAGCAGGACGATTTAATCCGAACGTAACCGATGAAGGTTCGATGTGGTTTATTCAGGCTGGTATTGAAAAACGCTTCCTTCCTCATGGCGCCACAACGATCTATGGTGAATACGGCGAGTACGACGATATTTACCTGGGTCTTAGTGACGAAAACGGCGTTCTGCCTGGCCTGGGCCCGGTAGCATCTACTGAGGTATCCCGGTGGGGTTTCGGTGTTGTGCAGAATTTTGATGCTGCTGCGCTAACCTTGTACGCGGTGTATCAGCATTTTGAAGCTGAGATTGAAAATCCTGGTGGTGGGGCTGCCGGTGTTGGCGAGTTGGAAGATTGGGAAGCTGTAATTGTAGGCTCCCGCATCAAGTTCTAAGAAATTACTTGACTACTTCGGAAAGGCCGTCCATCGGGGCGGCCTTTTTTCGTTTGAGAGTGGCAATTGCTGGCTTAGATTGTTGCCGTACGGGGTTTTGCAGCCTAAAGCAGGGCTTGATGTCATTGGATTGGCGAACGATGAACAACCCGTCGAACGTGCCGGAAATGGCCGTCGTTCTTGCGGCAGGTCTGGGCACCCGGATGAAATCCGCTCTGCCCAAGGTCTTGCATGCCGTTGCATCGCGCTCGATGCTCGGTCATTCCCTCGATGCAGCCGCGACTGCGGGAGTTGCCCAGATTGCTGTGGTGGTCGGGTGCGACGTGCCTGCCGTCGAGGCGGAGGCGCGCACCATCGCTTCGCAAACTCAGTGCTTCGTGCAAAATGAGCAGAAGGGCACGGCGCACGCTGTCCTGGCCGCCAGGTCCGCGTTTGTCAATTTAGAGGGCATTGTTCTCATTCTCTGCGGAGATACGCCGCTGATCCCCGCAGACGCGCTCATCGCATTGCGCGAGGCTCTGGTCGCAGGCGCCGATCTGGCGGTGCTCGGGTTCGAGGCCGTCGACCCGTCAGGATATGGCCGCATCCTGCTCGATGCCGAGGGACGCCCCGCCGCCATCCGCGAGCATAACGACGCAACGCCTGCGGAACGCGCTATCCGGCTTTGCAATTCGGGCGTTCTTGCCGTGCGCAGCGGCATCATCCTCGCCTCGCTGCTGGATCAAGTGCGGCCGGACAACGCAAAGAGCGAATATTACCTCACTGACATCATCGCCATCGCGCGCGCCCGCGGCCTTGCCACCGCTCTCGTCACCTGCGCCGAGGAGGATACGCTCGGCGTTAACGATCGCGTCCAACTCGCCCGCGCGGAGGCGGTCATGCAGCGTCGGCTCAGGGAAAAAGCGCTACTCGGCGGCGCCACGCTGGTCTCGCCTGATACGGTCACGCTCGCATTCGACACCAAGCTCGGGCGCGATGTGCTCATCGAGCCAAATGTCGTGTTCGGGCCAGGGGTAACGGTTGAAGAGGGAGCGGTGATCCGGTCGTTCTCGCATATCGAAGGGGCGCATATCGGGCGCAACGCGCAGATCGGGCCGTATGCACGTCTGCGGCCCGGCGCACATCTGGGCGAGAACGTCCGCATCGGAAATTTTGTCGAGCTGAAAAACGCCGCTATTGACGAGGGCGCCAAGGTCAATCACCTGAGCTATATCGGCGACGCGCATATCGGTGCCGGAGCCAATGTCGGCGCGGGGACGATCACCTGCAACTATGACGGCTTCGACAAGCATCATACCGACATCGGCGAGGGCGCCTTCATCGGCTCCAACTCGTCGCTTGTCGCGCCGGTGAAGATCGGCAAGGGCGCCTATGTCGGCTCCGGCAGCGTCATCACCCGCGACGTGGCGCCGGACGCGCTGGCCGTTGCCCG
>JBGSLP010000030.1:0-1610 GCA_041740655.1 Alphaproteobacteria bacterium | reverse complement strand
ATGCGGCTGTCCACGGAGAGGGCGCGGGCGATCTCCACGATCTGTTGCTGGCCAAGGCGCAGATCCTCGACCAGCGTGCGCGGGTCGATGTCTTCTTCCAGTTCCGCCATGAGGAGACGGGTCTGGTGCTCCTCCTCGGCGAAATCGACGCCGGTGGCTGTATGGATCTCGCGCCCCATGAAGATGTTGTCGCGCACGCTGAGGTTGGGTGCGAGGCTGAGTTCCTGGTGGATGATCGAGATGCCGCGTGCGCGCGCCTCGGAGGCGGAACCAAAGAACACTGTCGCGCCGTCGAGCAGGATATCGCCGGAGGTGGGAGCGATAACGCCGGAAAGAACCTTCATGAGGGTGGACTTGCCAGCGCCGTTTTCGCCGAACAACGTCGTGACCTGACCGCGATGGATGTCGAAATTCACGCCCCGCAGGGCGCGGATTGCGCCGTAGGACTTGGAAATGTTGCGCGCGGCCAGGACCACGTCTCCGGGCGTCGGAGCGGAGGTCATTCGAGGTCGATCCGGACCGGCGTCACGAGCCAGTTTTTCGGGTTCACGAGTGTGAAGACACCGACGACCGCGATGGTCTTGCCTGTCAGCGCGCTGTTGTCGAAATTGGCCAGCACGTCTTTTTTCATCTCGGTATTCAGAGCGGAGCCTGCGTCCTGGTATTCGATCTGGTTAGTGAAATGGCCGAATTCGATCCTTCCGGTGGCGTCGCGCAGGTCTGTTCCGTTGACCGCGGGTCCGGTCTGAACCCGGATGCCTACCTCCGAGGGAAGGCCCGGCACGGCCACTTGGTAAACGCCGGATTTGCCCTCGCCTACGATGCCGGTGAAGGCGACGGGAAAGACATGGCCGATGCCGGCTGGCACGCCGTATTGCGCGCTGGCGGCCGCCTTGTCCTCTGCAATCGCTGCGGCGAGGATCGCGGCCTCCACGGCGCGCTGTTCCACGTCGGACTTGATGGCCGGAAATTCAGCGGCCCCGAAGGCCTCCGGGGAGAAGACCTGCGCGCGCACGTCATCCTCGGATCCGATGCGCACGATCCGCGTATCATAGATCATTGTCGCAACAAGCAGCAGGGCGAGGCCAGCTGTGAGCGCGCGACGTCTACCTGAGCCCGGTAAGCTGAAGGCGGGTGCATCCGACCGAGTGCTCATGGGGAAACGACCTTATGGCTGAAAGACGGAGCGTGGAACACGGGTGTGTCAACTGCTTTGGCGTCGCAGGATTTGCTTGTTGGCTCGGCCGATGCGAATGCGGGCGAAGGTCTCACGTCAACGGTGTGAGAAACGATCACTCAAGCGTCGACCGCATGGCGACTGGGCTGGCTGAAATGCCGATCCGACCATCAATTTTCCCCCTTCACTCCGCTTGTTCTGGACGGAGTTCGGCCCAGCAGCGCGTTTTTTTGTAGTCTTGTGACGAAGTTTGCCCAGCGTGGCTGTGCGATGTATGCGTTATCAAGTCGTGGCATTTTGTTATGAGATGATCGATCTGTCAATCAGATCATTGTTCGTGGCGTCAGAAAATTCCTAGGCTGGTTGGGGTATTCATGCTGTTTTGTGGGCCCTTGCTGATGTTCGGCAGGGTGTGGACAGGCTTTCGGAACGG
>JBGSLP010000029.1:0-2584 GCA_041740655.1 Alphaproteobacteria bacterium | reverse complement strand
ATGGCTTTGACGCTGTCCGTGCTCGCAACGCTCTATCCGGCCTGGCGGGCGGCGCGGCTGGACCCGGTCGAAGCGCTCAGATATGAATGAGGGACCTTTGGAGCATCGTGTGATCAAACCTGCGGTTCGTCTTGTCAATCTGCAACGCTCGTTCAGCCAGGGCGGGCGGGAGTTGCACGTGCTGAAAGGCGCGGGGGCGGAAATTTATCCCGGGCAGGCCGTCGCGCTTGTCGGGCCGTCTGGTTCCGGGAAATCATCGCTCCTCCACATCATCGGTCTGCTCGAAAAGCCGCAGGGCGGATCGGTCATGATCGGCGACCGCGATTGCGTGGCTCTGCCGGACAGCGAGCGTACCCGCCTGCGCCGCACACAGATCGGCTTCGTCTACCAGTTCCACCATCTTTTGCCTGAGTTTTCCGCGCTGGAAAATGTCGTTATGCCGCAAATGATCGCCGGCGTGCCGCGACGGGAGGCCGAGCATCGCGGCCGAGACCTGCTGGGCAGCTTTGGCCTCACCGAGCGCGCCAGCCACCGCCCGTCGGAACTCTCCGGCGGCGAGCAACAACGCGTGGCCATCGCCCGCGCCGTCGCAAATCATCCGCGCCTTTTGCTCGCCGACGAGCCGACCGGCAACCTCGATCCGCCCACCGCTGACCGCGTTTTCGAGCAACTTGTCGGTTTCATCCAGAAAACCGGTCTTGCAGCCCTGATCGCGACGCACAATTTCGAACTGGCCGAGCGTATGGATCGCATCCTGCGGCTCGAAAACGGCCTGCTTGTCGAGCAGCCGCGAGGCTATGCGCGAAGTCAGGAAACGGCGACCAGCGCGCCATTTCGGCCCCGCGCCGCATCTAACTAACGAAATCGCTCTGACGCCCATTTATCCCCGTCAGTCGCTTTTGCGGGGATGACGGACAAACGTCCAAAGTTCGAGGCGCCGAATCTGGCACTCTTCGCCCGTTGTCCATAGAGCATCAAGGCCTGCCAATGACCGCTTCCAAAAGCCCCGGCTTCATCCATTTGCGCGTCCATTCGGCCTACTCGCTCCTTGAGGGCGCGCTCCCGGTCAAGGCGCTCGGAAAACTCGCCAAGGCGGACAAGCAGCCAGCCGTGGCGCTCACCGACCGTAATAACCTTTTCGGCGCGCTGGAATTCTCCGAGGTGCTGGGGGATGAGGGCATACAGCCGATCATTGGCTGCACCCTCGCGGTGTCGTTCCCGTCAGCTGAAGGTCGCAATGGGGCTTCGCAGCGCTCGATATCGCAGGGCGCTGGCCTGAAAGGTTCTCTCGTTCTCCTCGCCAAGGATGCAGTCGGATACGCGAACCTCGTTCGCCTCACCAGCAAGGCGTTCCTCGACCATGCGGAAGACGGCGACCCTCACGTGGCGCTGGCCGATGTGCTGTCACACAATACAGGGCTGATCTGCCTGACAGGCTCTTCCGAAGGCGTCGTCGACCGGTTGCTGAAGGAAGGCCGCGGTGAGGCAGCGGCGGCCATCCTCGACACCCTCGCGACCGCGTTCGGCGATCGCCTTTACATCGAGTTGCAACGCCATGGCGGCGCGGAAAACCGCACTGTTGAGGCGGTGCTGGTCGATCTGGCCTATGCGAAAAACCTGCCGCTGGTCGCCACCAATCAGGCGTTTTTCCCCAGACGCGACGACTTCGACGCGCATGACAGCCTGCTCTGCATCGCCGAGGGCCGCTATATCGCCGAGGATAACCGCCGCCGCGTGACGCCAGACCATTCCTTCAAAACACGCGCCGAAATGTGCGCTCTGTTCGCCGATCTGCCGGAGGCGCTGGAAAACACCATCGAGATCGCCCGCCGCTGCGCGTTCCGGCCCACATCGCGCGCGCCGATCCTGCCGCGCTTCACTGACGGTAGGGCGGCGATCGCCGGTGTCGGCCAAGCTGGTGAAATGGTAAGCGGAGCATGTGCTGATGAAGTGGAAGCGTGGAAGCTAAAGGAACAAGCTGAAGCAGGGCTGGAGTTGCGGCTGCGCGACGGGCGTCTGGCGGCAGGTAAGACGGTGGAGGATTATCGCGCGCGGCTGGAGTTTGAGCTGGACGTCATCATCGGCATGAAGTTTCCCGGCTACTTCCTCATCGTCGCCGATTTTATCGGATGGGCGAAGCGGCAGGGCATTCCAGTTGGCCCGGGACGCGGCTCGGGCGCCGGTTCGGTGGTTGCGTGGGCGCTGTCGATCACCGATCTCGATCCCTTGCGGTTCGGCCTACTGTTCGAGCGGTTCCTCAACCCCGAGCGCGTGTCGATGCCGGACTTCGACATCGACTTCTGTCAGGATCGGCGCGACGAGGTCATCCAATATGTCGTCGATAAATACGGCAAGGACCGCGTCGCCCAGATCATCACCTTCGGAAAGCTGCAAGCCCGCGCGGTGCTGCGCGACGTAGGCCGCGTGCTGCAAATCCCTTATGGTCAGGTGGACCGCCTTTGCAAGCTGGTGCCGAACAACCCCGCCAATCCGGTCACGCTGGCGGAGGCCATCGCGGGCGAGCCGAAATTGCAGGAGGCGCGCGATGCCGAGCCGGTCGTCGCGCAATTGCTCGAAATCGGCC